>MWCN01000163.1 GCA_002070045.1 Candidatus Cloacimonetes bacterium ADurb.Bin211 | reverse complement strand
ATAAAATTCTTCCAAGGCGTCAGGTTCAACATCACTTATTATGGGTAGTAGCAGAGAAAATTGATTGAGATAAAGGGGATGAGGCGAGTAGAAATATACTTTTTCGTAAGTATTTTGAAGAGTTTCCATCAGAGGTTTTATCAGGTATGATTTTCCTGAGCCAGCTTTTCCCGTTATCTCTATCAGATGGCTGTGCGACTGGTCCAGTAAGAGGTTCAAGACCTTTGCCAGAGAAAAACGCTGGCTTATATAATTATGTAGCTTTTGTGTTAAACCTTCCATCATATTTTTACCTCTGTTTTTAAAACAAAGCATTTACATTTGAGTTGTAAAATTTATTTACACTATACTGTCAAGAAAAATTATCAGTTATTTTTAATTTTGCCCCAAATTCCATCTGTTTTATTGATAACTAAGCTATCCTTATATGCGTTAGCATAAAAAATCTCCATGAAAGATTATTCTTTAATTTGTATATATTATAGATACCATATTATAACCAGCATAATCAATGAAAAATAATCCATTGTTAATGAAACTAAACAGTATTTTGATAGATTATTTCTCATTCTATAATAAAATAGAACTTAGATTTATAATCCGATCGTTCTCTTTTCTTGATAATATTTCTTCATATCTTGACTCTCTCTTTATATCAATACATAATAAAGTGTTTATCAAGCAATAATAAATTAAGAGTTGATTAACGAGAGATTAACCCTTGATTTATAGAACTTTCTTAATGATAATAAAATGATAGTACTGAATTAATTGTATGAAACTAATGGAAGATAAAAAAATAGAGGATTTTATGCTATACAGGACATAGCATTTCTAAAAGATAAAGTTTTTGCCCTTAATATAAACATATTATAAATTCCTTGTTCCTTTGGTAGAGAAAGCATTCACATCCAGAGAGGAAAACTGTTGGTGGAGAAATTTTGGAATAGCTGCTGCTCCAACCATTGCGGCATTATCCATACAAAGTGAGACAGAAGGGTAAAAGACCTGAATATTTAATCTGGAAGCTTTTTCACATAGCTGTGTTCTTAGAGCAGAATTAGCGGCAACTCCACCAGCGAGTAAGATGTTTTTTACATTTTTTTGTTTTGCCCAGGTAAGGGTTTTATTAATTAAGGGGTCAATTATAGCTTGTTGAATAGAAGCAGCTAAATCAGCTTTATGTTCTTCTATATATTCTGGTTTATGACGACTTAGATATTCCAGAACTGCAGTTTTTAGACCACTATAGCTGAAATTGAAATCATTTTTACGATTTAGAGCACGGGGGAAATGGAAAAATTCAGGATTTCCTTTTCTGGCTAAGGTATCAAGAGCAGGACCTCCAGGAAAACCCAATCCGAGGAGTTTGGCGGTTTTATCAAAAGTCTCTCCTGCTGCATCATCCAGAGTTTTTCCCACAATTTCAAAATCGGTTAAAGTGGAAAAATAGACCAGTTCCGTATGACCACCAGATACCACTAAAGCCAAAAAAGGTGGTTGGATAGATTTATGTTCTAAAAAATTAGCAAAGATATGAGCGAGCATATGATTAACCGTGATTAAAGGTTTATTCCAGCTCCAGGCAAGACTTTTAGCAAAAGAAAGTCCAACTATCAGTGAGCCTATTAACCCAGGATTGATAGATACGGCAATCGCAGAAATATCAGAAGGAGAGAGTTTACTTTGTTTAAATGCAGCTTCGGTTAAATAGATAATATTTTTTAGATGAAGACGGGATGCCAATTCAGGAAGAACTCCTCCAAACAAAGAATGGTCTAATTGAGTGGAAACTACATTAGCTAAGATATTATAACTGGTATCTACTATAGCTACTCCGGTGTCATCACAAGAGGACTCAAAGGCAAGGATGGCATTCATTTAATAACGCGTACTTTTTGAGGTGTTATATCCAGGATAGTTACATTTTCAGGAACTGAGGCAAAAACCGTATAATATCCTTCATTATCAGGAGTAGAAGAAATGGTTATGGATATTCCCTGAGGTAGATGTGTAAGTAAAGAAGCTTTTCCTTGAACCTTTAAAGTAGCTTTCGGGGGGAAAATATTCAGGTTCCGGGGTGCTGATATGGGTAAATCAGTTAAAATTCTTGTAGTTATTGGGTCCTGGCTATCTATAATATTTGTTTCCTTAGGAGTATTTTCTGTAGTGATTTTTCCTTTTTCATCTGGAGGAGATTCTTCACTTTCCTTGTTTGTTACTTTAGCCAAATCTTCAGCCTTTAAATTTTCATAGGGAGGAGGTGGGATAACATTAATAACATTAACTTTAATTTTCTCAGGAATATTCACGATACGGAAATTTTTATCATTTCCAGACCAATAATCAGCAGCACTCATTTCTACATAAGCATGTGAGAAATAAAGTTTTAAGATATCCAGACCCTTCCCCTGAACTTGACAGAGAATCTTTTTTGGTTGAGGTCTTAAAGTATCTGCAGTACTGGATTGAACAAGTCTGAGCTCAAGATTGACTTTGCTTTGATGTTCATCCATCAGGATAATCTGTAGCCAGATAATTAATGCAATTGCCAGAGCGAGTATTTTCAGTCCAAGATTATGTTTCATAGTTCAATTTTCTCTTAATATATGGTTCAAGCCAAGGGCTTTAATCTTTTTATAGAGAGTAGTGCGTTCCAGTCCTATAGCTTTAGCAGTTTTACTAACACTATAATCATTCTCTTTCAAGAAATGCTGGATATAATCACGCTCAAATGCAGCAGTGCTATGCTTGAGGTTATGTATATAAAAATACTTTTCCATTCCGCTCATTGTTCCACTAATAGATTGAATCATCTTATTGTGCAGATGACGAAGAATAGCTTGATTGTTAATATCCCGTTCATTAATACAAATATATTTACAGAAGTTTTTCAATTCTCGCACATTTCCAGGCCATTTATATGAGAGTAGTTCATCCTTTATATCGTTTAATTCCAGCTGGTCACTTAGATGGTAATTGTTGGCATAGCTATTAATAAAATAATTCATTAAAAGTACAATATCGTCATCTCGCTCTCTTAATGGAGGGATCTGGATTAAGTTTCCTTCAATGCGATAGAAGAAGTCTTTACGGAATAGAGTAGAATCCGAAAAAGTTCTTAAATCTGTATTTGAAGTGAAAATGAGACGTGTATTAACTTTTTTAACTGGACCTCCCACCACTTGAATTTCTTTATTTTCAATAGCACGTAAAATCTTAGCTTGAGCATTCAGAGAAAGGTTAGTGATTTCGTCTAAAAAAAGGATGCCTTCTGAACATTTTTCAAAGAGTCCAATATAGGGTCTATCTAAGAGGCCGTTAATTCCTTTTTCCTGTCCAAAGAGTTCTCTTTCAATGATGGATTCATTGAGGGCACTACAAAAAACGGTATGGAAAGGTTTGCCAAAACGACTGGAATTGATATAGAAAAAATTTGCAGCTACTTCCTTTCCTGTTCCATTTTCTCCCAAGATAAGCACATCTTCATCTACTTCTGCAAATTTAATTAATTGATTTCGAACCTTATTGATAGCAGCACTTTCACCGATAAAGGGGAAGGCTTGAGTGAATTGTCTTTTGAGATTTAGATATTCTATCTGGAGGTCTAAATTCTGTTCTTCTTGTCTTTTTAAAGCTATGGCATTATCAATGTGAAATAGAAGTTGGTCAATGCTGAAATTAGGACCCTTTTCCAGGAAATGATAAGCTCCCAGTTCTCTTATCTGACGGATTTGTTCAGTATTTACTTCTCCGGAAAATACTATCACTTTATAATTGAAATCCAGATTTTCTTTAATGTATTTTAGCACCTGTATTCCATTGAGACGACTTCCTACCAGAAACACATCTAATAAGATTACATCTGGTTTAAAAGTACGAAGCTGGGTAAAGAAGGTATCTGAATTGGAGGCTAATTGTACTTCATACTTGGAATCATTCAATACTCGTGAAATTTGTTCAGCAAGTATAGTATCATCCTCCAGTACCATTACCTTACCGTTCATTTTATCACCTTATTGAAGTCGTTCTTCTAAATCTGCCAGAGCATTCATATAATAGATGTATGCTTGATCAGGTGAATCGTAAGGAGAAAAATATTTATGCACATCTCCATCCTGGAAATATTTAGTGCACATATAATAGAAATGGTCTGAAGTGCTAAGTTTATGAGCAACTTCCATCAGTTTTTCATCACCCTTTTGGCGGATAAGATTTATGAGATTATACAGAGTTTCAATAGCATTGCGTTGCATATCATTAGAAAGCCAGGCAGACAGGTCTCGTTCTACATCAGCCCAGGAAACAGGTTCAGGGAATGAAAGAGCTTCCTGTTGGTAATTAGCAAGTTTATATGCTTCTTTGGGATTAGCAAAACCGAGATGTGGTCTCTTGAGAATTTCTTCCGGGAAGTGCTGCATAAAGTCAAAGATACCGGTTTCCGCCCATTGATGTTCACCAAAGGTCTCATAATCCATAAATAGATTTAGAAAGAGATTTCTATTTTCTTTTTCCGATAATGTTAGATGGTCTATCCAGTTAACGAATTTATCAACTGTTAAAGGGTATTCGGGCCAATCACGATCAGAAAAACGAAAGGCAATATCATCTGCTAATTGATAATATTTAAGCAGTAAATTAATGGTCTTGGCGTAGTTTTTATAAGCATAAAGAGGAGAACGCCATTGTAGGATTCGGTCTACACCTTCCGTTAGAATGGTATGAAATCCTTCTATTTCATAGATAAGGTCAGAAAGAGAGTCCTGATAGATAAGCTCGGTATTACGAAAGGTTTCAGGGTAATAGCCAAACTCACTTTTCATCAAATCTCTATGCATAGCCACCTGATCCAGAAAATCATTGGTATCAAACAGAAAAGATAGAGAATGATAATAGGTTTCCCCTAAAAGTTCAACATTGCCAGTATCAACCAACTCTTTAAAAGAGTCCAGGGCTTCAGGACTATAAGCTTTCATTTGTTCAATGGCGGTTCCGGTTAGAGAAAAAGCTACCTTAAATCTTCCTTCGTATTTTTTGATTAAATCAAGTAAGATTTTATTGGTCGGAAGATAGCATTTTTCTGTTACTTTACGCATAATCTGGCTATTGAGATGCTCATCAAAATAATCTAAACCCTTGCCAATATCTAAAACATTTAGATGACGCAAGCGGTAAGGTTGATGCACTTGAAAGTAAAATATTACATATAACATTTTATCACCTATCAGGGATTACTTTTTAAATATTCCGAAAGAGTGGAAGAATAGATTTGACGAATCTTTTCAGCCGAATCATTCCAGTGGATTTTATTAACTTCTTCCATACCTTCTAATCCAATTTTTTGACAGAGCTCAGGATTTTCAATCAGATGATTAACTGTTTCTGCCATTAAATCCACATCCCAGTAATCTATCTTGAATGCATGATTAACAACTTCTGAAACACCAGATTGTTTGGATATAATAGCGGTAACTCCAAAAGCCATAGCTTCCAGGGGTGAAATACCAAAAGGTTCGGAAACCGAAGGAAGCACAAAGATATCAGAAGCACGGAGAATATCTTCCACCTGCTTTCTATTCAAAAAACCGGTAAAGAGGAATTTGTTTCCCAGTTTCTTAGCCGCTGATTTATAGAGTAGTTCTCTTGCCATATCACCTGTTCCAGCCATAATAAAATGAGCTTCAGGATGAACCTTATGTACCTTACTTGCCATTTCCAGAAAATAATCTGGACCTTTTTGAAGAGTTATCCTTCCCAGAAAAAGAATAGTCGGTCCTTTGAAGATACGTTTTTTGGTTCTATGATATTCATCCGATAAAGAGAAAGCATTATGCACAATACTGATTTTGGCAGTATCTATTCTATAATGAGACATCACTCTTTGAGCAGTATATTGTGAGACCGCAATAACACGATCAGCATACATCATTCCAGCTCTTTCAATTCTATGCACTCTTGGATTTCCAGGACCACCAGCACGATCATATTCTGTAGCATGAATATGAACTACCAATGGTTTTCCAGATATGCTACGAGCAAGCATTCCAGCTGGATAGGTTAACCAATCATGAGCATGAATGAGGTCAAAATCCAGTTCGCGGGCAAATCTTTCTGCCCTGAGAGTAAATTCTTGTACTTTTTTGAATAGGTCTTCTTCTCCCATTAAATGAGCAGTAAGTTCTTCCCAGATTTCTCGCTCTTCCTGAGATATTAATTCTCTTTGGGATTCTTTTTTGATGGCTTTAACGAATTGTTCGAGTTCTCCCATTTGCAGATAAGTTTCAGGGCGAACAGTTACACCAATATAATCTAGACGTTCTTCTATATTTAAAAATTTGTGACTGATATATTCAGTATGTTTTTGTGGGTCCAAAAATACAGCGGGAAGTTTATCTACATCATCTGGTTCTCTTAAAGGGAAGTAGACCAATTCTTTAGTAGGAAGCACGAGGTCAACTTTAATGCCAAGACCAAGAAGAGAACGAACCATTCCATAGCAAGCCATTCCCAGACCTCCAGCAATCAAAGGGGGAAATTCCCAGGTGAACATTAAGACTTTCATTTTCTTTTCCTTTGCAAGGTTTTCTTTTTGGTTACTGGTTTCTTTTGAAGAGGTGGAATGATACCTTTCAGGTAAGCGATAAAGGACTCTATATTATATAAAGCTGCGACGCTAATAGCTTTTGCAGGTGCACCTTTAGGGAAATGAGGATGATCTCCATCCCAGACTTCTGCTATGGTAGCAATGTGACCACGCATAAAGCTATAACGAAAAGTGGAAATGAATTCTCCCAATTTTTCTGCTAATTCCAGGTCAGACATTGTGTCTCTATGAGTTTTAAGGTATAAACCACAAAAAGCGCCTAAAAGCCATGCCCAAACACTGCCATTATGAAAAGCAAGGTCTCGTTCTCTTTGCGTTCCATAATATTTCTTACGGAAACGGAAGTTCTTTGGATTTAAAGTGCGAAGTCCATAGGGAGTGTAAAGTTCATTGAATGCAACCTGCCAGACTTGTTCCATCTTTTCTTTATCAACCAGTTGCCAGGGAAGACTTAAAGCAATAACGGCATTTGGTCTAATTTCTTCTACTGGTTCATCTCCTAATAATCTATCTGCCAGATAGCCATTTATCCAGAATTTCTGGAAAGAGTTAAATACCAGGTCTTTCAGCTTCATTACATTATCCTGTGGAGGATAGGGAATTCCAGATAAATTAGTGTATTCTTCACACATTGAAGCATAACAGCAGATAGCATTATACCAGAGAGCATTGATTTCTACGGGTGCTCCATTCCGAGGTGTTACTGCTCTTCCATCAATACGAACATCCATCCAGGTGGCATGAGCAAATTCTTCCTTTAGCTCTATCAATCCATCTTCTCTGATAAAGAAGGGATATTTAGTATTGGTTAAAATGCCATCCAGCACTTCTTCTATAACTTGAATACTATTTTTCCAGAAAACTATATCTTGCTTATATTTTCCAAGTTTCCAGAGCAGAATTACATACCAGAGCGTGGCATCTACTGTATCATAATTGGTTTCTCTACCTGATTCTTT
>MWCN01000162.1 GCA_002070045.1 Candidatus Cloacimonetes bacterium ADurb.Bin211 | reverse complement strand
ATGACGGAACTAAAAACCTTTCAGATGTATGGTACGGGGAAATACAGTCAGATGGGATAATATTTTAGGAGGGGAAAATAATGATTGAATACAGATTGATTGACGGTGGCTATGAGATTTATGTGAATGGAGCAAAAGTTATTCACCAGCCCCACAGTCCAACAAGGGGGTTAGATGTCACCCTCGCTGAAGGAGAGGCAGAAAGATTGGCTAAGTTAGTATGTAAAAAGCTTGAACTTGGCGTATCTGCTGTTGTAGAAAGCAGCGAGGAGGCAGAATTAATGTCGAAAACTTCGGATGCTCGAATTCAAGAAATGGCACAAACTTCATTATCGGAGTATAAGAGGATGGCTCAAGAATCGCAAAATACAATAGTAAGTCTTAAAAAGGAGATTCAAGATTTAAAGGGGCTTATGGAGCAGTTTTTAGGAGAAAAATCACAAATTGAATTACAGTAGTCTTATTGAGAGTAAGGATCAAATGCGTCTAAAGGCATCTATTTACAGGTGTCTTTTTTATGTGAAAGTGAGGTTAGAATATGAAATCAATATGGGTTAGCATCCAGCTTGGATTTGCTACAATTGGCGGCTTTTTTGGCTGGTTTTTAGGAGGATTTGATGGCTTTCTATATGCCCTAGTCGCCTTTGTAGTTTTAGATTATATTACTGGAATAATGTGTGCAGTCTTGGATAAGAGTCTGTCCAGCGAAATCGGGTTTCGGGGGATTTTTAAGAAAGTCCTGATTTTCTCATTAGTTGGCATCGGGCACATAATCGACCAAAGCGTAATCGGAGATGGCTCTGTAATCAGGACAGCAGTCATCTTTTTTTATCTCTCTAATGAGGGTGTATCAGTCCTTGAAAATGCTGCCTACATAGGCTTACCGATCCCACAGAAGCTAAAAGATGTTTTGGAGCAACTCCACCCCCGGGATGATAAGGAGGAAAAGTAAATGAACCTTAGAAAATTAATCCTTACAAACAACGCCTGCTACAAGGCCGGCAGAACCATTGCAGTTAAAGGCATTATGGTACACTCCACAGGAGCCAACAATCCGAATCTGCGCCGTTATGTGGGTCCCGACGACGGACTGCTCGGCAAGAACCAGTACAACAATCATTGGAATCAGGATAAGCCTGGCGGACGTCAGGTCTGCGTTCATGCCTTCATCGGAAAACTGGCTGATGGGTCCATTGCTACTTATCAGACACTACCTTGGAATCATAGAGGGTGGCATGCCGGGGGTACTGCAAACAATACTCATATAGGCTTTGAGATTTGCGAGGACGGTTTATCTGATGCCTCGTATTTTTCTGCCGTTTACAAGGAAGCCGTGGAGCTTTGCGTCTATCTTTGCAAGCTCTACAAGCTGACCGAAAAGGATATCATCTGCCACAGCGAGGGTTATAAGCAGGGCATTGCAAGCAATCATGCCGATGTGATGCACTGGTTTCCAAAGCATGGTAAGTCTATGGATACCTTCAGGGCAGATGTGAAAGCCCTATTAAACCCTAAGCCTATATCTAAGCCAGTAGGGAAATTATATCGGGTTCAAGTAGGAGCCTATTCTGTTAAAGCCAATGCAGATACAATGCTTAAGAAGATTAAAGCGGCTGGTTTTACAGATGCCTATATTAAATATGACTAACACAAAAAAACCATTTATCCCGGAGGATATAAAAGTTCTCCGGGCTTTTTTTAGGGTTCGAACCCTTAGCTTTTTCCCTATATGGGCAAGGGCATATTTAGAAAGTGGGATGTTTTTTTAAGTTAAATCTCTTATTTTTACTAACTAAAACAATAGAAGAAAATTAGTGAGATTTAACTTGATAATGATGAAAAACCATTTTAATATGCTACTACCCAAAGAGAAAGGAGGATGGAAATGCAGTTAAACCAAGCCATAGAAAGCTTTATCGACTACTTGGAAATGATTGACCGCTCGAAATCCACTCAAAATGATTACAGGTATTCACTTAGTAAGTTTAACGAATTTTTACAGAATAAACATAATGGTCCTGTTTATGTGGAAGATATAGTGCTACAGGATTTAGAGGATTTTCTGATGCATGAGAAAGAAAGAGGCATGGCATCAGCCAGCAGAAGCTCAATGCTATATACAATTAAAAGTTTTTATAATTATATGTGCAAAAAAGATTTATGCGATAAAAACCTAGCACTACTCCTGGAACCGATAAAGGTTAAGCAAAAAGAAAGGGACTATTTAACAGAAGAAGAGTTTGAGGAGCTAGTTAACGCTATCACCAGTCCTTTGATAAGAGCTGTTATTCAGACCATGTTTTATACTGGGGGTAGGATAACAGAAATCACTAATCTAAAATTAGAAGATGTAGATTTAGAAAATAACATCCTGCACATAATTGGAGGTAAAGGCAATAAAGATAGGGATATCCCTATAAGCCTTAAACTCCATAAGATATTAAGCAGTTATTTGAAAAACGTGCGGAAGCCTGAAGTTAAAACAGACAGATTCTTTACTACAAAAAAGACAGGTAGGGTAAGCAATAATTATGTCAATGGGTGTATAAGAAAAGCCTTAATTAAGCTAGATTGGGACAAAGAGATAAGTGCTCATAATCTTAGACATTCTTTTAGCAGTAACTTACTTGAAAAGGGAGCATCTGTTGTAAGCATTCAAAAGTTGCTAGGCCATTCAAGTTTGGCGGTAACAACCAGATACTTGCATCAAGATAAAAGCGTATTAAATGATGCAGTAAATCTTTTATAGGAGGGGAAGTAATGGAAAACAAAGAACCAATTTATACGGCAAAAGCAACAAAAATTATTGAGATGATGAAGTTCCAGACTAGAAATGAAGTTGCAGAAAAATTGAATTATAAGACATGGAAAAGCCTGGATATGTACATGAGAAGAAAAAACTTTATTTATGATAGCAGCCAAGAGCAATATGTACCGGTGGAAATGCGAGAGAAGAAAGAAAAGGGATATAACTTGCGCTCGGCACCGGATAAAGTTAGAAGAGTAATTGAAGCCTTTGCAAAGGAAAATCCAGATCCAAAAGAAATTGCAAAGCAAGAAGGGTTTAGTAGTCATAAAGAAATGGCGGAGTACATGAAGGTAAAAGGTTTTGAATGGAATGTTTATAGAAACAATTATATAAAAATCACAGGATTTAAGGAAAACGAAATTGACATAGAGCTTCAAGAAAGAGATGATGAAACTATTGAAGAATCTTCCGTTGCGGAGTTTATTCCTTTTATCAAATTTCTATATGATAAAAGGGAAAAGGTCTATCAGATAATAGATGGAGTTAGGGAAGACGGCATGATACCAAAATATGCGATTCCTGGACATTCAAGAAGTAAAGCTGTTTATATGAGCGACAAATTGGCTAATGCAGTAGGAGATTTTAGCAAAGAGAAGAATGTGACACAGCGAGAAATTATGGAAACCGCCTTAGTAGAATATCTACAGAAATATGGATTCAAGCAAGAAGTAGAGGCATTGCTCCAAAATCGCTCTTGGTAAAGCGCCATTTTTGTTACCACCATTGCAAAACCTTTGTATATTATATGCTAATGTAACATCTATTTTTTTGGCTTATTGCAGATGATATAGTAGTAAGTTATAAGCATATATAAGAAGCCCTAAAACCCTTGTGTTTACGCGGGTTACAGGGCTTTTTATTTTACATTTTAGTAGGATTTTGGGTGCTATTAGTGTG
>MWCN01000161.1 GCA_002070045.1 Candidatus Cloacimonetes bacterium ADurb.Bin211 | reverse complement strand
CGGTCAATATGGTATGGTACTTCCCAAATTCATTAAGGCTGCCTTGCTGGACCAACCTATTGTGGTTTATGGAACAGGGAAGCAGACTCGTTGTTTTGCTGATGTCTCTGATGTGGTAGATGCTTTTATTAAATTAATGAATACTCCCCGATGTGTGGGAGAGATATTCAATGTAGGGACCACTGAATCCATTTCTATAGAAGACCTGGCTAAAAAAGTGAAGGAGATGTGTGATAGTAAATCCAGGATTGAGTATATGAGCTATGAAGAAGCATTTGAAGAAGGTTTTGAAGATATGATGAACCGTATGCCCTGTCTGGACAAAGTTAAAGAATATATCGGTTATGAACCAAAATACAGTCTGGATGATATTATCCGTAGAATGATTGAGTATTATGAAAAGTAAAGTTATCGTTATTATTTTTCTTTGTCTGAGCGTCTTTATATTTGCTCAGGTTCCTACCACTTATGCTCCTACAAACTTAATTTCCGTTAATGTAACAGGTTTTGTTCAATCTCCCGGGACTTATCAACTATCTTCTATTAGCCGTCTTTCAGATGCTTTAAAATTAGCTGGTAATCCGGGTCCGTTAATCACGGAAAAAGGTCCCTCCTATTTACAAAAAATATATTCTCCCGAAGCAAAATCAACGACTTATGCCGATTCATTGTATTCAAATTTCCAGGCTCTAAGGAGTGTTAAACTCACAAGAGGGAAAGAAACCAAGACCTACGATTATATGAAATTTGTCCGAATGGGCGATTTAGAGCAAAATCCTATTCTGAGAGATGGTGATGTAATCAATGTAGGTGCTGTTCACACAACCGTTACTATAGTGGGAGAAGTATATTATCCTGGTGAATATGAATATATAGAAGGAGACAGGCTTTCAGACCTATTAAATCTTGCGCAGGGCTTCACTTTAAGTGCTGATAGAAGTATAGTTAATATCTACCGTTATAAAGATAATTTAAAAGATTTTGATTTGATAACCGTGGATTTAAGAACAAGCAAACCAGAAGATATTATCATCCATCCTTATGACCGTATAGCTATTAATCGTGATACGGAATATAGAAGAGGATGGAATATTATTGTAGAAGGGAATGTTAAATCTCCAGGTAAATATTATATTGGTGATAATACCACACTTTACGATATCTTGCTCCTTTGTGGAGGTCCTAATGCCAGAGGAGACCTGAGAAATGCGATTTATGCAAATCTACCTAGTACTGAGAAAGTAGACCCTGAATTTGAACGACTCAAAAATATGGATATAACTCAGATGTCCATTATGGAATATCACTATTTACAAAACCGTCTGCGTCAATTTCCTGGAAGATATAGCATTGATATAATGTGCACCTGGGAATCTAAGGGTAGTGAATGCAATCCCGTTCTTAAGGATGGGGATTATCTTTATGTTCCTCTTAAAATGGATATGGTAACTGTAACCGGTCAGGTGGTTAATCCGGGATTAATCCCGTGGGTGGAAGGTAAGACCTGGGAGTTCTATGTTAAAGCGGCTGGTGGTTATACAAATAATAAGAGTTTTAATGGTGTGCGGATTATAGACGCGCAAAGTGGAAACTGGGTTAGACCTTCTTCTAAAACAGTTTTATATCCAGGAGATACAGTTTTTGTGGCAGCTAAAACGGAATACGATACCTGGAGCCGATTTAAAGATATAATGCTGATTACTACCCAGATTATGACCATAATTTTGGGCATTCATACACTCGCTAATTAAAGGAGAATAAAATTGAAAGTTCCATTGTTAGATCTGCAGGCACAATATAAGCCAATTCTAACTAAAGTTAAGGCTGCTATTGATGAAGTCATTGCTGAAAATGATTACATTCTTGGTCATCAGGTGATAGAATTTGAAGAGAAAATGGCTAAGTACTTAGGTATTAAATATGCTATTAGTTGTGCATCAGGAACAGATGCATTGGTCCTTTCTGTGCAAGCTTTAGGGATTGGTGATGATGATGAGGTAATAACCACTCCTTTTACCTTTTTTGCTACAGCTTCTTCAATCTGGAGGAATGGAGCAAAACCTCGTTTTGTAGATATTAATCCCGATACATTTAATCTGGATGTACAGAAAATTGAAGCAGCTATCACTTCTAAAACCCGTGCTATTATGCCAGTTCATCTTTTTGGGCAGGCTTGTGATATGACTCGTATAATGGAGATAGCAGAAAAATATAATTTAAAGGTCATTGAAGATAACGCTCAGGGTATTGGTTGTACCTGGAAAGGTAAAATGAGTTGTTCTTTTGGTGATGTGGGGATATTATCCTTCTTTCCCAGTAAAAATCTTGGTGCTATGGGTGATGGGGGGATGTGCTTAACCAATGATGAAGAACTGGCAAGCAAACTCCGTCAATTAAGAGTTCACGGAGAAAACCCTAAATATTATCATAAATGGGTTGGCCTAAACAGTCGCCTGGATACTATTCAAGCAGCCATTTTAAGTGTAAAACTGGATTATCTCAGTAAATGGAGTGAAGGTCGTCGTGCTAATGCAGCATTTTATAATGAACAACTGGCTTCTATTCCACAGCTTAAAACTCCGTATATTCATCCTTCTGCTGTTTCTATCTATAATCAATATACTATCTATTGTGAAAACAGAGATGCTTTACTCAATCATCTAAAGAGTAAAGAGATAGGTTGTGCCATATATTATCCTTTACCACTTCATCTTCAGCAATGTTTTGCCAATTTAGGTTATAAAGCTGGAGATTTTCCTATAGCTGAAAAAGCATCGCAAAGTGTGTTATCTCTTCCCATTTATCCAGAATTAACGGATGAGCAAAAGTCCTATGTGGTTGAAGCTATAAAAGAATTTTATCAAGGTTGAGAGTTATGAATATTATTGTTTGCGTAAAACAAGTGCCGAACACTACAGAAATTAAGATTGACCCGGTAACGAATACCCTCATCAGAGAAGGAGTGGAAAGCATTCTTAATCCTTTTGATGCCTATGCAGTAGAAGAAGCAGTTAGAATGAAAGAAAGATATGGTGGCAAGGTTACAGCTATTTGTATGGGTCCAAATCAAGCAGAGGAGACCTTACGAGAAACTGTGGCGGTTGGAGTTGATGATATTATTTTGCTTTCTGACCGTCGTTTTGCTGGAGCAGATACCTTAGCTACCAGTTTGACTTTAGCCACTGCTATTAAAAAAATTGGTGACTATGACCTTATTTTTACCGGACAGCAAGCTATAGATGGTGATACCGGTCAGGTGGGACCTGGAATTGCATCTCATCTGGATAATTGTCAATGCTGTTTTGTACGAAAGATAGAAGAAATCAATGAGGATACTATAACGCTTCAAAGGTTAATGGAAGATGGTTCAGACCGATTAAAATTGAAACTTCCAGCAGTGGTTACTGTTGTTAAAGAAATAAATACTCCTCGTCTTCCATCTCTTAGAGGAAAACGCAATGCTCGTAGTGTGGAACTGAAAGTTTGGAATGCTGATGACCTGGGACTGGATGAAAAGGAAATAGGATTGAATGGCTCTCCCACTCAAGTTATTAAAATCTTTACTCCACGGCATGAAAAGAAAACTGAAAAATATGTGGTGTCCCCGGAAGAAGCAGCTGACTTAATAGTCAAGAAGCTGGATGAAATCACCCGTGGTGCAAAGTAATGTTACCCTATCCAAATATTGACCCGGTGATGGCAAAATTTACTATTGGAGGAATCAATTTCTCCATTCGCTGGTATGGATTCTTCTATGTTCTAAGTTTTATACTGGGATACATTTTTCTCTGGAAATTACTAAAATATAGAAAAGTTAAAATCACCCGAGACCAATATGATGGAATTATCTTTTCCATTATGCTCGGAGTTATTTTAGGTGGTAGATTGGGCTATGTGCTATTTTATAATCTACCCTATTACCTGAGGCATCCGGTGGAAATTCTTTATGTCTGGGAAGGAGGGATGAGTTTTCATGGAGGTGCTCTGGGAGTTATTATAGCCTGTCTGATTTATATGCGCAGGCAAAAAATTCCTTTCTATTCAGTTGCTGATTGTGCTATGCCTATGGTGGCAGTTGGGTTAGGATTGGGACGATTAGGTAATTTTATTAATGGAGAACTATGGGGGAAGGTAACAAATTTACCCTGGGGTATGGTTTTCCCTGATGCTGG
>MWCN01000160.1 GCA_002070045.1 Candidatus Cloacimonetes bacterium ADurb.Bin211 | reverse complement strand
ACAGGTTAAAGGTTTAACTTCCACATCCTTTAGCTCTACTCCTAAAGTGGAGGCAACGAAACGACGAGTTGAAAAGGGATGTTGCATACTGCCGAAGACTTCCATAACTCCATCGGGACGCAAATGACATACGGCTGATTCAGGCTCTAAATAGGAATGTTCCACTCTCGGAGTAGAAAACTCTTCTTCAATGATGATATCAGCTTCTTTTTCTGCTTTGGCTACATCTCCACGGCGGATCCGATGATAATTAGTAAGATTTGAACCATAAAAAGGATGAAGAATCTCAGCATCTGGCTTCATTGCTTCTTCGGGGTCTAAAATAGGTTTTAAAGGTTGAAGTTCTATCTTTATAGAGGGAACAGCAGCTATAGCTTGTTCACGCGTTTTAGCCACAACTAATGCCAGTACATCACCGGTGGAATTGATATCTTTATCTGCCAGCACCGGATAATCATTTATTATCTGTCCATAACGGATGTTTCCAGGAATATCTTTAGCAGTAATAACGGCAACGACACCTGGTAGTTTTAAAGCAGCAGAAGTATCAAGAGAGATGAGTGTTGCTCGGGGTAATTCGCTATAAACAGGGACTGCGTGTAACATCTCGTGCAATTTTAAGTCATCAGTATAAATAGCCTGACCGGTAACTTTTGCGCGAGCATCATTTCTGAAAGCTTTTTTCATATTAATACTCTTAAAAGCAGGACATTAAAGTCTTCGGTTTATAAATGGTCATTTCATCCAGATATGCTTGAGAGATAATTTCTGGTTCCACAAAGTTGTTGTACATACTGGAGTAAAGTGTTTCCAAACCAGGGATACCACAGGGCACCAGTGGAAGATTATCTTTAAAGCGGTCTTTATCTTCAATTTTAAAAGGACAATGGTCACTGGCTATAATATCAAAATATCCATCTTGCAGGAGTTCTACTAAAAGTCTACGAGATTTTTCACTTCTGAATGGTGGTGTGCAAAGCCAGCGATGAGCATTTATGCCCGACAATCTATTTTCATTATATATAAGATAATGAGGTGCAGTCTCACAGGTTATAAAGGGATATTCAGACTTAGCTTCTTTAACCATAATTGCAGCTTTAGGTGAAGAAATATGAACTATATGTACTGGATAAGTATGTTTTATAGCTAAATTCAAGACTTTTTCTACAGCAACTATTTCTGCTAGTTCCGGTCTTCTGAGAGTATGGTCATAAGGGGTGCGAAAAGGATGCTCAGCAGAAGCCTGAGCAATAATCCGGTCATCTTCACAATGGACTAAAATTCTGGTTTTAATATCCGATAGATTTTCCATCCAGTGTTCTATTTGTTCATAAGAGCTGTACAAACCAGATTCACGATAGGTGGTATAGAATTTTAAATCCCATCCTTCTTGCAGAAGAGGAAACAATTCATCTATTTCAGCTTGAATTGGAGTTAGATGCCAGTGAACTTTTCCTTTAAAATTGAGTCTCGCTTTTTCTTGCATCTTTCTAAATTTATCAGTAAGAGAAAGACCTGGTTCTTCAGTAACAAAAGCGCCAATTCCAGCAATTCCATTGACTATAGCAATTCTTTCCAGATCAGAAAAATCATCCCGTAAATCATATCCGTTTATTTTTTCGCCGATATGGACATGAAAATCACAGATTCCTGAAGGTTTATAATCTAGCGGCATTGATATCCTTTAAGCCAGTTCCTGTAATGAGCAGAACAACCTTCTCTTCTGGTTTAATCCATTGCTGGGTTAAAGCCTTTTTCAATCCTGAGAAAACTGCTGCAGAAGAAGGTTCAGCAAAGATTCCAGTCGTTTGTGCCAGATATTTCTGGTCTGAAAGTATTTCATCATCGGAAACACGGATTGATTTTCCTTGCGTTTGGTACAAAGCTTCAACTGCCCAGTGTGCATTAGCGGGAGTTTTAACTGAGATTGAATCAGCTATAGTGTGAGGATGATTGGCGTTATGATAGGTTCCTGTTTCCCAGTAGGAAGTGATAGCATCAGAGCTTTCTGATTGAACGGAAAGAAGTTTAGGTAATTTCTCTATTATACCAGCAGATTTCAAGTCTATGAAAGCTTTATAAATACCTCCCAGAATAACACCATCGCCAACAGGTATTATAATCCAATCAGGAATATCCTTTAATTGAAGAAATATTTCTATTCCTGCAGACTTTTTTCCTTCAATAGTAAGCGGATTAAATGCGGTGTTTCTATTTAAACAATCATTATTAGCAGAATAAGCAAGGGCAGAATTGAAGGCATCGTCATAGGTTCCAGATACAGTATAAAGCTTAGCTCCATGCACCTTAATCTGAATAAGTTTTCCCTCTGGAATGGATTGGGGAACGAATATTATAGCTTCTTTTCCTGCAGCTGCACAAATACAGGCAAGAGAGGAAGCAGCATTTCCAGTGGAAGCACAGACAATTCTATCTATTCCTAATCTAATGGCATCTGCCACCACTAATTCGGAGGCACGGTCTTTTAAAGAACCGCTAGGATTAAGCGCGTCATTTTTAATAAACAAATTAGGCAAATTCAGGGTTTGACTTAGTCTTTCCGGTTTAAAAATGGGTGTATTACCAACAGGAAGAGGAGGATAGAATTTTTCCTCAAGAACACTGAATAATCTGGGATTAGGTTTCATATCCCATTCCTGTTTAATCGCTGGATAATCAAATGTAGCTTCTAAAATTCCTATTAGAGGAGAACAAGCAATCCACTTTTTGCTACATTGAGGGCAAAGATAATGGACCTCATCCAATTCATATTCAGTGCCACAATTGGTACAGCGCCACTTATAAAAAAAACTCATTGATTTAAAGCATAGATTAAAGCGGCATAAAAAGCTGCAGCTTCGGTTAGATGGATAATAGGAGTAGCTTCATTAGGGGCATGAGCATAAACTTCATTGCCAGGACCTAAACCAAGACAGGGTATATGGTGCATTCCTGCAATGGCAACACCATTGGTGGAAAATGTCCATTTATCAATTATAGGTTTTCGCCCTAAAGTTTGGTTATAGACTGACTCAGCAATTTTAAGATAGGGGGAATCCTCGGGAGTAACCCAGGTAGGATAATATTTTTCGGTTGGATAGACCAATCCCGTATATGAAGGTTCACTATAGGTTAAAAGCTGGATGCGTGCATCTGATTCTCCAGCCAATTGACAGGCTTCTTTAACTTCTTCTACTGCAATTTCTTTGTTTTCACCCTGGGTGAGTCTGCGGTCTAGATGCAGATTGGCACTATCGGGAATAGCACATTGTGAAGGTCCTGTAAAATAAACTTCCGTAGCCGCAATAGTACCCTTTCCCAGAAAGTCATCATAGCGTAAATGTTCATTAAGCTTCTCTATTTCCAGAGCAATACGACTAATTTTATAAATAGCATTAACTCCTCTTTCTGGAGCTGAAGCGTGACAGGAACGACCCTGAACAAAAACTTTCATTTCCATCCTGCCACGATGTCCACGATATATATTCATATTGGTGGGTTCCGTGATGACTACCAATTCAGGCACTATTTTATCTTCTCTTATGATATACTGCCAGCAAAGTCCATCACAATCTTCTTCCATAACTGTGCCCATAAAATAAATGCTAAACTTTGAATTTAGATTTAACTCTTTTATAATGCGAGCAGCTGTAAGCATTGAAGCCATTCCACCTTCCTGGTCAACAGCTCCTCTTCCCCAAATCATTCCATCTTTTACCTGAGGTTCAAAGGGGTTAAAATTCCATAAAGAAAGGTCTCCTGGATAGACGGTATCTATATGAGCATCAAAAGCAATTATATTTTTCCCATTACCTATTTTTCCTATAACATTTCCCAGAGGGTCTATAAAAGCTTCATCAAATCCTGCTTTTTGCATTTCCTGCAAGATATATTCTGCTAATTCTTTTTCTTTAGTGGAAAAAGCAGGTATGCGAATCATATCTGTAAGGTAACGAATGTTTTCAGATTCATATTCTTGGGCTTTTTCTAAAATCTTTAGATACATTTATCTTCCTTAAAATCTTTCCCATAAAGCACTGGCAAGTTCACAACCTCTTTTCCGAACTTCATTCTCATCTACAGGTAACATCAATTGACCATTCCACATTAGAATCTCTCCAGCACAAATAGTAGTATTTACATTAGCTTGAGAGATGCCATTAACTATATGTCCAATCCAGTTTTCTTCATTTAAGGGAGTAGGAGGCTCATAATCTATCAGAATAATATCAGCTGGTGCTCCTTCAGCTATAGTGCCAAAATATTCTCCCCAGTATTTTTGAGCAATTAAAGGATTATTGAAAAGTAGGGTTTTAGTCATTTCTTTAAAACCTGCAGAAGGATTGTTTTGTTTCAGATGTTGTGCCCAGATTCCAATTCTCAGTTCTTCCAGCATATTAGTGGTCATAGCATCTGTTCCTAATCCTACAGTGATACCTAATTCATCCATTTTGCATATATCTGCTATTCCTACAGCATTATTCAAGTTGGATTGAGGATTTGTAATAACAGCAGCACCAGCTTCTTCTATCAACATCATTTCTCTGGCATTTAGATGAACTCCATGTGCCAGAAGACTATGACAATTCAGGAGGTCAAAATCACAGAGTCTTTCAATCACTCTTTGCCCATAGTGCTGAATATTAAAAAGTTCATCATACTCCCCTTCAGCTATATGAATGTGAATACCACAGTTGAGTTTATCCACCCAATCTGCTATTTCCTGCAAAGAATCATCAGAAAGGGTAAATGCTGCATGCATTCCAAAAAGTCCTTTAAGTCTGGGATTTTGTTCCTGAGAGACTTGTTGCAACCAGGTCACATTTTCCAGAATACCTTCTTCGCATTTATCTATTCCATCTCTATCGGAAACCTCATAGCAAAGAGAAGCACGAATTCCACTTTCCTGAATGGCTTTAGCAATTTGAGATAAAGAACCTTTGATTGTGCCAGGACTGGAATGATGATCAAAGATTGTAGTGCAGCCTTTTCTAATAGCATTCATTGCAGAAATTAAAGCACTGATATAAATATCTTCTGCAGTAAGTTGTTTATCTAAACGCCACCATAGATTTTCCAGCACCCCCAGAAAATCTTTAGCGGGAGTTGCTTTAGTCAAGCCTGTTACTAAAGTGCTATAAAAATGATGATGAGCGTTGATTAAGCCAGGCATTATAATTTTTCCTTGGGCATCCAATCTCTCATAGGGTAAAGATTCTATCTCTGTATCTTTCAAGATTTGGTTTATTTTCCCATCGTTTACCAGTAAGGAATAATCTTCCAGTAAGGGCAGTTCTGGATTAAAAGTCAAAATTATTCCGCCATTTATTAAATAGGGTTGCATTTTCTTTATCCCTTAATCTTATTTATTTTTATAAAAATATATATTCTATTTTCTGTCAATCAGAAAAACATCATATTCACATATGAATAATTGAATATAATACATTATGGATAAAGGAGCTGCTTTATCCTTTTCAAAATTTAGTAGCTTGTAATATCCGATTAGCTTATTTTTGTTTCTTTTGAACCTGAGCAGTATATTCTCTCAAATACTCAGGTTCCAGATTGGCAATATAATCCAGATTGTAAACTTCTGGTTGAGGGAAGATTTCTTGCAGTAAAAACAATCCTGCTGCACTGACAGGTAAATCAGGAACAGAGATAAAAGGTTTATTCTTTTCCTGGGAAAACAACTCTAAGGATTTTATTCCCCTTTCAATAAGATAACAATCTCCAAATTCCCAGGATAGTATATCTTCCAGAGTGGAGACCTGAGGAGGATATATTTCTTCCAGATTTTCATTATAAAGAGCAGCATACACCTCTTGCATTTTAGCATCCAGCATCACCAGAATATTCTTACTACAGTGATATCGTTGTAGAGCATAAAGCTGGAGACTGGTATAAGTTAAAAGTGGTATTTTTAAAGCATAGGCTATACCTTTAGCAGTAGCAAGACCAATTCTTAATCCAGTAAAAGAGCCGGGACCACTGGTGACAAGAACCGTCTTGATATCAGCTGGTTGGTAGCCACAGAATTTCATAGCGGCATCAATTTGAGGCATTAAAGTCTCACTATGAGTAATACGGATATCAAAACAGGCAGACCAGACTGTTTTACCCTTATCCCATAAAGCGATGGAACCAGAGGATTGAGAAGTATCAAGAGCTATTTTCAAAACTCTAATTACCCTGTTTTAACCACTCATCATATAAAGTTTCAAACCAGAGTTTGTGTTTTGCCTCCTCAGAAGCAAGTTTACGGAAAAGAGTGCCTATCTGTTCATCGGCGAATCTAAAGCTGAGTTCAGTGTAAAGGTGTAGAGATATATCCTCACGTTTCATAGCCATAATAAGTAAATTTGGATAGTTGAGGTCAAGATTTTCCACATCGTCAGTCAGATATTCAGATATATGTAGATTGGGCACTTTATCTATATGAAAATCGTTAGTATAGTGAAGGTTTTCCAGAGCGGCTTTATGAGCTTTTTCCATTGACTCCAATTCTTTTAACATAGCTAACTGACCCTGGAATTTAGTTTCATTCTGGAGGTCTTGATAAAACTTGATAGATTCCTCTTCCCGAGCGATAGCAAAATCAATTATTTTTTGAAATTCTTGAGCTGTCATTTTTATCCTTTTATACAGGAAAGCCTGCGTCAAGCAGGCTTTCCTCTAGTTTAGTGTTTATTAGTCTATCGGTTCAAACATATCTTTGCCGACTCCACATTCCGGGCAAGTCCAGTCATCTGGAAGTTGCTCAAATGGGATGTCATCATTTTCTGCTGGATCATAGATATAACCGCAGGCTATGCATTGATATTTTTGCATATTATCCTCCCCTCAGTAATTTTCACAAAGGACTTCAAAATAGGCTTGTGGATGCTGACAACAGGGACAAGTTAATGGAGCTTCTGTGCCTTCATGGATATAGCCACAATTATTACATTTCCAGTAAACCTTCTCATTTCTCTTGAAGACCATTTGGTTTTTAACATTCTCATATAGTTTACGATAGCGCTTCTCATGCTGTTGTTCTACCTTGATCACCTGTCGCCAGGTATTAGCTATATCAGTATAACCTTCTTCTTCTGCTATTTCAGCAAACATTGGATAGAGCTCGCTCCATTCTTCCTTTTCACCATTTGCTGCATAGAGAAGATTTTTTAGCGTGCTATCGGGAGACCAACCTATAGGATAAGAAGCCATAATATTTCTGGCTTCTCCTTCCAGTCCATTAGCTATTAGATGTTTGATAAAGAGTTTAGCATGTTCTTTTTCATTGTCTGCGGTTTCATTGAAGATATTCTTAATCTGAATAAATCCTTCCTTTTCTGCAACGCGTGCTGCATATTGATAACGCAATCGAGCTTGTGCTTCTCCAGCAAATGATTTCATTAGATTATCAGCTGTTCTACTATCTTTAAATGCCATTTTTTCCTCCTTCTATTTTTTATGATTATGCTTTCCATAATCCGTGGATATTACAGTATTCACGGACACCAATAACTTCTTCCGCTTTCACACAGAAAGTTGCTTCAGGAGCTTCCCCTGGTTTAAGTTCATAACGTAAAACCTTCTTTTCTGTAAGAACTTCAATCATCGTAATATAATGTTTCTCTTCCATAGGATGTGGCACAGAACCAACGGTTACTTTTACTTTATCACCCAAATCAATCAAAACAGGCACATGCTTTTCCGTTGCAGCATCTACAGTATTGCCTTCAAGTAATTCCATTGGTTTACCACAGCAGACTAATTCTCCTCCTCCAACAAAAGTAACTTCTACCACATTGCCACAAATAGTGCAATGATAAAGCTGACGTAATGCAATCATTTTATAACTCCTTATCAATTTATGATTTTTCTTATGCTGTTATTTTGCCTTTTTTGTCAATATAAATTTCACTTTATTTAATACATTTAATTTTATTATAATCCTTAATTTACAGATCTCCTTTTTCAGCAGTTACTGAAAAAACTCTGGTTATAATTATAATAATTCTATCTGCTAAAAAAGAAACTCTTTTTTAAAAGATTTTTGAATTAGATCTATAATTTCCGATAAAAAATATTTTCCTTGCCAAAAAATGGATTTTCTTTAAATAGGAAAACATAAGTTAATTGTAATGAGGATTCTAAATTGAAGAAAAAACTGTTACCTCTCTTAATCATAATGTTATTCCTGTTAGCTGGCTGTGTGGAGTACAATGAAGAAATGTGGCTAAATCCTGATGGTTCAGGAAAAGTCTCTTTGCGTTTAGTCCATCGTTCCAACTATGCTAATACACAGGAGATAATGAGAAAATCTGAATTACCGGGAATTCATCTTATTAGTTCCCAGGTGCAGAAAAATGGACCCTTTATGGTCTATAAGGTAACTTTCAAATTTGATAATATAGAATCCTTCAATAGCATAAACGAAGAACCTACTCCAGTAGATTTTTTGGGACAGATATCAATAAATAAAAATGCCGAAGGTCATATCGTTTATAAAAGAAATATTTCCTTAGGTGGTTCAAAGATACTGGAACCTGGAGTGGAAAGTGATTCTATTGACATTAATCAACTTGCTGATCCTGATGATATTCTGGCAAACATCTTTAAAAAGCAACAAAAAGACCATCCTAAATGGACATATATAATTCATCTTCCCTGGAAAATAATCTCTGCCAGTACTACTGCTGATAAAATAGATTATAAGGATAAAACGGTTAGCTGGGAATTTGACACCGAACAAATGTGGAATAAATCTGAAGTAATGTCTGTGGAAATGAAAAAAGGGATAAGCTGGATTGTTTGGGTTATAATTGCACTGGCAATTTTACTTCTGGTGTTCTTCATTAACTGGTTAGTTAAAATTAGACATCGTTCCCATCTCCAGGAAGCTATTGAACATAATCAAGAACCAGAAAATCAGCAATATCCGCCTACAATGAATCTTGAAGAAAGTAGTAAAGAAAAGGATTTAGAATAGAATTATAATAGTGCTGGTATCCAGAGAATTAGCACATAAATCCAGGTTAAAATACCCAGAATTATTGTCAGATAATGGCCGAAGGTATGAGTGGATAATTTCTTATTATATTGATTATTAGCAGTATTAATATAGTTTTGTACAGGCACGATACAGCAAAGAGACAAAGTTAAGGCAGCAAAAGAGACAAAAATACTAACCAAGAAAGGGATGTGGGCAAGATAGTTAATAATTCCACTGGCAAAGATAAATAAAATAAGCAACGCCAGAATCCATATTATTCCATTAAAAGTGAAATCTCGTTCTTCTTTTTGAATACTCAGTTCTTTATCATTGCTGATGTTTTGAAAGATTCTCATTATCGCGAGCGGATTGATTAAAGCCAGCCAGAAGGCTCTGGAAGTACTATTTTTGCGGAAATAATGCAAATAACGCCAGTTCATATACAACCAGTAGATTTCATACCAGCCCAATGAAACAATGCTTAAGGTAATTAAACGAGAGGTGGGGATATGAAAAAATAGGGGGATAGATGTATTATTTTCACCTGAAAGGGCAATTTCTTCAGCCCAATCAGATATCTGGATGTCGGATTCATAAAGAAAGCGCATTAATTCAGGAATATCACGGATTTTAATCCAGCGTGGAGAACGTGTGTCCATAACCAGGGAATCCAAGCTAAGCACATCGTTCAAAATAAGGTTTAATATCTGGTCTGGATTTACCGGACCGAGAGTTTTTCCTTTATCCGTATAAAAATAGCGAGCCATATTTAAAGAAAGGGCGGAAGAAAAATCTAACCGCCCTTAATTCTTTCTTTAGAAACGAGAGATATATTCCATAAGGTCTGCTACCCGGCAAGAATAACCCCATTCATTATCATACCAGCTAAATACCTTGATTAATTTGCCTTTAACAAAAGTAGAAGTAGCATCAAAGATGGAAGAACTGCTATTACCAACTATATCACTGGAGACTATGGGATCCTCAGAATACTGCAGATAGCCCTTTAAATAAGTTTCCGAAGCTTCTTTCATTGCTGTATTTATCTCTTCTCTGGTTACTTCTCTTTCCAGATTGGCACTGAGATCAACTAAAGAACCATCTGGCACAGGAACGCGAATAGCTATGCCATCAAGTTTTCCAGCTAGTTCAGGTATAACCAGTCCTATTGCTTTTGCTGCACCAGTAGAGGTCGGAATCATATTTAGAGAAGCAGCACGAGCACGACGAAGATCTTTATGGGCAAGGTCCAGAATACGTTGATCATTAGTATAAGCATGAATGGTAGTCATCAAACCATTAACGATACCAAAGTTATCTTGCAGGACTTTAGCAATGGGTGCAAGGCAGTTCGTAGTGCAGGAAGCATTGGAAATAACCTTATGCTCAGGCATTAAATTGGTATGATTTACTCCCATAACAACGGTAGCATCAACCGTATCTTTAGCAGGAGCTGTCAAGATTACTCTGGAAGCGCCTGCAGTTAAATGTTTAGCAGCACTTTCTCTGGTATTAAAAACGCCTGTAGATTCCACTACAAAATCCACTCCAAGATCTTTCCAGGGTAGATTTTGAGGATCTTTTTCTGCAAAAACCCTTACAGTTTTTCCATTGACTATGATGCTATCTTCGGTATTGCTAATTTCGGCATCAAAGATTTTGTGAACACTATCATATTTAAGAAGATAGGCAAGTGTTTTGGCATCAGTTATATCATTGATAGCAACGATTTCTAATTCGGGATGGTATTTTATTATTGCTCGGAACACTAAACGACCAATGCGTCCGAATCCATTAATAGCTACTTTTTTCATATTCTATTTCTCCTTTTTATAATAATATACTATTATCAGCACTTCCAGACATCAGGCAAAAACTCTGAACGGTATTTTGCATCCTCTGTTCTGCCTTAATGAGCCATTTCCGAGGATCAAATCTATTCTTATCTGGCATATAGACATCCGGTGAAACATCTGGAGGACAGACTATAGCATCTTTTTCTTTTTCCCAGTAAGCTTGCACTGCTGCTGCTATATCCATCTGATAATGTGTGTCTTTATTAAGTTTTACCACTCCATTGGCTATAGCAGTTTTTTGTTGTTCATCAGTTAAACCGGAAGCACCATGTAAAACCAGACCTCTTTCAACTCCATTAGCAATAAGCAGGTCATCTATTTCCTTAATCAAATCCAGACGCAGAACTAAATTTTCACCTTTAGTAACACCATGATTAGTACCCACAGAAGCGGCAAAAAGGTCAACATTGGTCTTTTTCACAAATTCCAGAGCTTCTTCTGGCTTAGTATAAAGTTCTGTTTCTGAAACTATCTCATCTTCCGAACCTTTAATGTAGCCAATCTCACCTTCAACTATGATCCCATAGCGATGGGCAATATCTACCACTTCTTTAGTAATTCTGATATTTTCTTCCAGACTCTCTTTAGATGCATCTATCATCACCGAGCTGACCAGATTATTTTCAATACAATAGACGATAAAGTCAAAATATTTCGGCGTGGCATGGTCTATATGTAATCCTACTCCAGAATGCGGAAATTGTTCAGTGAAGACCTTTGTCATAGCGGATATAAAACGGGCTCCAGCCTTAATATCTTGAGTTTCTCCAGCAGCATATTTACAAGCTCCAGTGCTCATTTGCAAAAGACCATCAGATTTTACGGCATTATAACCTTGAACTATAGCTCGCACTTGCATATCAAATACAACATTGGAAGCAATAATGCCAAAACGCTGTTTTTTTGCTTTAAGGAACACCTCTTTCATCTGTTGTCCTGTCAGAAACATTTCAACCTCCTTCTTACTATATTATATAAGTAAAACTTTATTTTTAAATTTAATAGAGACTGTCAAGTTAAATCCTCATCCATATCTTCTTGCATTTGTACCTCATAATCTTTTTCATCTGTTAATTCTAATATCACTGAACTTTCTTCAATTGGAAGTTCTTCCACACTTTTAAGCTTTTTCTGAATTTGACGACTACGATGGCTGGCATCTTCAATGGTGTTAGACGCCTCTTGCAACTTTTTCTGGGTTTTATCCAGTAAATCACCAAATCTGGCAAAATCAGTCTTTATAGCTCCAAGAATTTTCCAAACTTCATTGGAACGTTGCTGAATGGCTAAAGTGCGAAATCCTAATTGTAGACTGTTTAAAATAGCTGAAATAGTTGTAGGACCAACTGCTACTATATGATATTTCTGCAATTCATCAAAGAGATTGGGATCTCGTAAAACTTCTGCATATAGACCTTCTATAGGAAGAAAGAGCAAAGCAAAATCTGTGGTCAAGGGTGGAGAAATATATTTTTTCTGGATATCTTTAGCACATTTCAATATTCTATCTCTAAGGGCTGCTCTGGCAGTTTCTACAGCGGCTAAATCACCTTTATCCCAGGCATCAACCAGGGTATTATAATCAGCGAGAGGAAATTTTGCATCTATAGGCAGATAAACCTTTTCTTTAGTATCCTCTTTTCCAGGTAAACAAATAGCAAATTCCACTACCTCATTTTTATGTTTATCCGGTTTCCAGTTCTTTACATATTGACCTGGACTTAATATCTGGTCTAAAATAGCTTCCAGCTGATATTCTCCTTGCATTCCTCTAATTTTAACATTGGAAAGAACTTTTTTCAAATCACCCACACCATTAGCCAGATTCTGCATTTCACCTAAACCCTTATATACCTGTTCCAATCTTTCACTTACCTGCTGAAAAGATGCGCTTAAGCGTTTTTCCAAAGTGTCCTGCAACTTCTCATCAACTGTTTTTCGCATTTCTTCCAATTTGTTCTCATTACTGGTACGAATCTGTTCCATTTTTCCTTCCATTGCCGTTTTTAATGAATCAAATTGAGTTTGTTCTGTGCTAACCAGTTCTTGAAGTCTACGAGATAAGGAGTCGGATAATTCTCGCAAAGAATTGCTCAATTCATTCCGGTTTTTAGCTGCATCTTCATTCATCTGTTGATTCATTTTCGTTAGAGAAGATGATATTTCTTCCCGATTACTTCTATTTTCTTTGCTGATAGCTTCATTTTGTTGATTTAATATATTTATCAATTCTTTTCGGGTGTCCGATTGCAATGATGATAAGTCAGTACGCAAACGCTGGATATCATCTCTAAGATTCCGTTCAAAGGATTCTATTAGTACAGATTGGTGATTAAAGGATTCTTTCAAATCAGACAATCCTTGATTTTTTCGTAATAAGATAATAATCCCTACAATACTTAAGATTGCTATCAGAATGCATAAAAACACAATGATATTCATTAATTATGCTCCTTTATCAAAAAAACTTTAAATGTCTTTTTTCCAGAAAGAAATTATTAAATAAATACCATAATATTATTCAATTCATCCGTCAAGCATAAATTGAAAGAGTAAATGGCTATCATTTTTAAACTATCATTGCTATTATTTTAAGGTATTCCGTTAAAGAAAGTAATAAATAAGTAGAGAAGAAAGCGTTATAACACTATAGATTTTAAATTATTATTCCGCACTTTTGTCTCTTGTCTCCTACTTAACTCTCTCTTAACACTTTAGGCAAGAAAGAGTCAAGAGAGAGTAAGGGGCTCTAAGGGAATACAGTAAGGTGGAATATTTGACTTATAATATTAATTTCGGATAGCAATAACCTTATAAAAGACTTTAGATAAATTACGAGTATCCAGATAACTAATCTCAGTTATGGTTTGTAAAAGAGTGTAAGTTCCATAGGGATCATCAGAGGTCCAGATTTGATAAGAGGTGGCATAGGGTACAGATTGCCAGGAGATAACGGTTCCCTCCGTTATTAGTGAGATATTTACCACCGGTTGAATGAGGTTATATATAAATCCTGCTCCGGATACTGAGATATTTATCAAGCTCTCCTCGGGGTCATTACTGGCGATTTCTACTTCACCATTGTAGATTCCTACCGCGGGAGGAGCAAAAGTTATGTTGAAAATAGAGGAATTTCCAGGAGAAATATTAAAGTCAATTGTATTTCTTTCCAAATTAGTAATTTTTTTGGTGGAAGAGGCAATTGAAGACCTTATATCGGAAGGAGAAATTGAATACTCCGGCGGAGTAGTGATGGTCCCGGTAAGATTTACATCACCGTTATTCTGGATCGTAAAGTTTTGAATTGCTGAGGTACCGACTTCAATTTCGCCGAAATTCAAAGAAAGTGGGAAAACTGTTATATCGGGAGCGTGTAAAATAGGTTGCAGATATATTTGAATGTTATATCTGCGAGCTACAACCATTCCTCCAGTAAAGATATTAGTCTGGTCTACGGTATTATCCCAGGTGAAACGATAGCCATTGGTTATTGGAGTATATTGCAGAGTACCGGTGTTACTTGCAGTTTCTACCAGACTGAAAGCAGTGTCCACTAAAATATTATCTGTTCCATTCCATTCAAAAGGAGTATTAAAGGTCATCATATCAAATCCGCCAGCAATTGGCATATAAGAGGGATTGGAGTAAGTGGTTAAAAGATTTTCTGCAGTATGCCAGTTTGACGCATCCGTGGCGGTAGTATGTTTCATTCGTACTACAAATTGAGGTAAAGGCAGAGCTGGAGTTGTAACCACATAAAATCCTAAGGCAGTGATTCTTAAGGGACCAACTAGTCCTGCAGCATTCAATTCGGCAGCCGTATAGACAGATTGGCCATGAACACTATTATTGCAGATATTTAAAGGACTGTTTTGCGCCCCTGTGCTAACCGAGGTGCCAGTTCCTAAAACTACAGTTGAGACCATAACTGGAGTGGCTTCCACGGTGTTAGAAGGAGCTGATTCTCCTGCTGGGTTAGTATAAATAGTTGTTACATAATAAGAATATGTGATGCCATTAACTAGTCCCGTATCCTGATAAGTATTTTCCGTAACATCCTGAATTGCAGATCCATTACGATAAACTCTATAACTGCTAATCAATCTTTCTTTAGTATTATCTCCTGAACTGCTACGACCTTCCGCGGAATTCCAGCTTAGAGACACCATTGCGTTTCCCGCTATAGCAGTAAGATTGGTAGGAGGATAGGTATTAGGTATAACAGTTAAAGTAGGAGTAGGAGAGGATTCTCCATTGGAATAGACGGCAATAATATAATAAGAATAAGAAACTCCATCGGTAACAGAGAAATCGGTATAATTTAAAGTGGTTACATTAGCTATTGAAACTGAATTCCTGAATATTTTATAAGCGGTTGGATTTCCTGACACTGGAGCAGACCAGGAAAGATAAACAGATTGATGACTGGGAATAGCAGTAAAATTTTGAGGAGGCAGTAAACTCTGTACCTGCGGGAATATTTTTAGCCTTAAATTGGGAAGATTGTTTGTTGAAGACAAATTTGTAGGGGCAGAAGAATCGCTTCTATTTTGTCTTGCCCGGGTGGTACCGGTAGAAGTATAGGTCCACATAGGATAATTTGATATCCATTGTTGATAGCCCTTAACGATTAAGATAGAAAGATTGGAAACTCCATCATAGACAAACATAGGAGAGAGAGTGACTTCCATCCAGCCAGGGTTGGAGTCATTAGGGAAAGAACCACTATAAACTTGAGTGTAACCGCTGGTGCTATAATTTCCAGAACTTAAAGAGGAAGCAGTGGTATTTTTCATATATATGGTTACTGGCTGAATAGGACTGACATCAGTTCCACTGGCTTTGTAATAAGCGAGGTTTTTAATAGTACAAGCAGTGCCAACTTCGTTGGCTAAATAAATAGCTTCATGAGCACAATAATTATAATATCTATCCAGGGGATAGGATTGAGTCCCTGTTCCAGTTCCTATCGTTATGGGAATAGGTGCTCCCACTTCTACAATTTCAGTATGTTGAGCTGTAGTAGTTCCTGCTACAGCATTAAATATCAGGTTAATTAATGTTCCACTACTAATACTGGAAGCAGAGCTTATTGTATAAGATAAAGGTTCAAAAGCACCGACTGCCAGTACAGGGAAGCTATTTGACCCATTAATAATTGTAATTCCAGAATTATTACAGGATAAAGTAGCAGTTCCGGGAGGAGTTGGAATCAGTCCTATATTTACAATATGAATATTAACAGTAACGGTTTCTCCCGGGTCTAATATGCCATTACTATTTCCACCACTATCATTGATGGTCATATTATTAAAACCAAGTTCTGGAATGACTACTTCCAGCTGGAAATTATAAGTCCAGTTTGATGTATCAGAAGTAATATTTATAGTGAAAATGATTAGATGATGGGCAGGACAATCAGGTGATACAAATAAAGAGTAATTAGTTTGAGGATAGACACTGCTTTGAGCTGGTATAGTTCCATAGTTAGCACTGGAATTCAGGATAGTTACATAAGAATCAGAACAGGTGATGACTGCAGAGACACCAGAAGCATCAACTAAACCACGATTTCCCAGACGAATGGAAAGATCGGCATTTTCTCCTGGTTCTAAATAGTGATTATCGTTAGGATCTATCACTGATACCTGTTCTAATACTATATAAGGAAAGTCAGGCAAAATAGGACGAGTAGTAATAAACAGGGCTGAATTATTGGAAAGAGCGGCAGCTGCAGTTGGATAAGTGTTATTGAAAGTGTATTCCAAACCTATAGTTTCCGTATGATCTTCAATTCCGATAGTGCAATAATTGCCATGTGGGAAAGTATCACCAGAACCTATGTCTATATTATTAAATTGTTGATATTGTAATTTTATTTGACCATCACCAGTAGCAGTAGGATAATAGACCGGGTCATATAAAATAGCTTCAAAGGTTTCCAGAGAGCTATTATTATAGCCGGAAATCAAATGATACCATTCCACCACATAATAGTGACTTGTGGAATTATAATAAGTATAGACGCCACTTCCAGTTCCAAGAGTTAAATCATCCCAAAAGACAGCAACCATAGGACTTGGACCACCTGCATCAGGGATTCTCCAGTTACGCCAATCCGCATCTTGAGTTTGGCCGAAAGCAATGAACCCATTTGAACAAATGGAAGCTCGAGAGTATTCTATCCCATAGAATTTAAAAGGGAAGGGAAGATTTACCGTAGTTATAGCTACAGCTGAAGTCTGATCTCCTTCATCACTTGAATTTCCCGGATCAGTAAGTGCTAATAGAATTCCATTACCTCCTTCGGCAGGTGCTATCCCAATCCAATTATAGGTTGGACATTGAGTATAACCAGTGTCCCCCTGATCAAAGATAAAATATCCGTAAGCATCCTGTCCTAATGGATCGTGTACTGTTGTTTGTCCAATGGTGACGGTAAAATAGATAGTTTCCTTATAACCAACAGAGTTGTAGAGATAAAGTTCCAGAGGTATAACCATACCATCAATACAGGTACTGCGAGCAAAAACGCTAAAAGTGTCAGAATTATTAGCAACAGCTGAACCAACCGGGATGGAAGCATAAGTTCCAGTAGAATCTAATACCACAAAGTAAGTATCATAAGAGCGGAGTCTTGCATTTATACCATTTAAAGCTAGTGAACCAACATTTGATAGATTGATAGACATAGGTAAATTATCACCCGGAGAAATACAGTTGTTGGGAGCACCGATAAAAGTATAAGAGGTTATATTTAAATTACCATTATGCACAGTAAAGGGAATAAATACTTCCCAGCTACCTGCTGTTGTTTCAGCAACGAATTTTAAAGAAAATTGATGTTGATCGGGGCAATCGGGTGCAATTTGGATGATTATAGGTTCTATATTGGCACCGATAGCTTGAGGATTGATGTTATTGTATTCTATTCTATCCGCATTGATTAAGGTAATATAGGGATCAGAACAATAGGCATTGCCAGAAGGATTCAAAACTTGAGTGGATGTATTTTTCAGAAACACAAACAAATCAATAGGCTCTCCTGCATCTATCAGACCATTGCCATTTCCCCCTATATTATCGTTAATCTCAACATTATTATAGACTATTCCCCCAGTAGATGCGATATTAATAGTTGAGACTAGAGGTTTAAAATCATCTTTATTTATAGTTAAGGTTAAAGAACCAGAAAGATTAGAAGCAAATTCCAGATAGGCTTTACCTTGAGCATTGGTGAACGCTAAAGCTTGCTGTCCGTTGGCATTACTTAATACTACAGAAGCACCTGAAACTATTTGATTAGAGTTATTAAGAACTGTTATTTCCAGATTGGAAGTTCCAGCTGCAATGGAAGTAGGTGCATTGCAAGTAAATGTGGAAGGAATACCCACATAAACTGCAGCAGTAGGGTCTCCTATAAGATTGCAATAGCCAGCGAAATTATTAGCCTGAGTGGGATGACTGACACCATAAACAGCATAAAGATAGAGTTTAGCATAAAGCAATGCTTCGCTCATATTACGCATTCCAAGAGGATAAATGCTATGGAAGATTCCCACATCCAGACAGTTATTCATAGGTGTATGAGTTGAGGAAGTAGCCATCCCGATAGAGGTTATAGCACCTCCTAAAGTTGCGGCAGTTCCAAAGCGGACTACTGCTTCAGTAGTACTCGTTCCACTATTAAAGGTACCAGTATTACAGGTAATGAACACACTATGAAATAGCTTATAACCGTTATTTAGTTGATTGATAGTACTGGGCCATCCGCTCATTCCTATGTATCCACGATAATTATAAAAAACCACTCCTTGATTAATAGCATTATTGATAGTGGTGGAAGAAGGAGAAGTTCCATAAACTTCAGTGTAAGTATAGGAAGGATTAATCATCAAGGAATGGTCGTGTATATACCTATTGGTATAAATAGTAGAAATACCAGAACTTCCAGAATCTCCAACGAGGACCATTCTATTAAGCCAGGAAGCATTGCTAATATTTATATCTTGTTCCAGAGCATAGACCTTTGCCATATAATTTACCATATCGGCTGTGGTCTCCACGGATATTCGTCCTATAGCTGCATCGCCCAGATTATCATTTCCAGCTAACCAGGTGTAGTAGTAATCAATATAACTACTATAACTGGGGATTGACATATTACCAGATGTATCACCAATGAGGACAATATAATCGGGACGAGTATTAGGATTATCATACTGGCTCTGGATGTAATTTTTTATGGAATTGGTATTAGTTCCTGTGATTGCAGTACTGACAGCATTAATCAAATAACCTTTCTGTTTTTTCCAGGTAATATAGTTATTAACCTGAGTTTGATATGTAGTTTCTGAATAATTTCCATATATAACTAACATTCTAGGACGAGAATAAGTTATTTCATCACGAGTAATAAACTGTTCATAATTCAATATCAAAGCGGGATAAATATTAGCAAAGGCAGGAGATAAATTCAAGGGAGGATCTATTTCATTGATAGAAGGTTGATTATCATAATTTAATTGAATATCAATTGATTCTAAGATGGATAAAGTTTGTTTACTCTGGTCATACTGGAAGGGATAGATATTTAAAGTGACAATACGAAAATCACGCATAATCTGAGGTTCTGAAATAACTACTGAACTAGCAGGATATAATTCTTCATTATATCTTCCGTTTGCTTTCTCAGAACTAAGTAACGAGTCAAAATTAAGTTTAATTTGATTCTGAATATTTTGTTGAGTTGAGTTTATCTGAATACTTACTCCACCCTGGCAAGGAATGGCAATCATAGTACTAAACACAGGAAGAGTTTCAGTTTCTTCCAGAAAAAGATAGGGAACATCATCTATTTTAACGCTGGATAGATTATTAGCTTCATTTCTTTCCATAGACCAAGAAGGGAGCTCAAAGTGAATTTGGATAGAGTTGTCTGAGGTGTTAATGATATTAAAAAAGTTTTCAGCCATTAGAAAAATTGGAGCCGATAATATAAGTATCAGAGATAAATATATATAATTTTTTAGGGGCATAAGTTATTTCCTTTAATAATCAGGAATTTATATCTTGTTAGGAATAAGCAAAAAATGGTGCAAAAATAAATATTTTTATTGGTGACAGGCGAACAGGATATTTCAAGGAAAGCCTCTTCTTCCTTCATAGTAAAAAGAAATTGACTTTCCAATTTTTTTGTATAAGTTTTTAATAAGAATAGGAGTAATAAAATATAATGAAACAACAGATAAATATTGGAATTGATGGAATGCATTGTGCAGCCTGTAGTGCACGAGTAGAAAAAGCTCTATCCAGTTTAAAGGGGGTGATTTCAGCTAGTGTAAATCTGGGACTGGAAGAAGCTTCTATTGAATATGATGATAGATATCTTAAGGTTGAAGATATCGAAAAAACCATAGAATCTCTTGGCTATTCTGTGCGGGAAAGTATTATACTGACAGAAAATGAACAGATACAGAAAGTGCAAATAGCCAGGAAGAATATGATTCAGATGTGGATAGTAGCTATCATTGTGATGGTGATAATGTTACTAATGATGATACCTCAAGATATGGCTTCCTGGCATCAAACAGCAAACTGGATAATATTTTCTTTAACTATATTGGGGATGTGTTTTCCTGCTCGTAAAGTCTATGTTTCTGCTTTTAAGGCGATAAGTACTGGTGGTACAAATATGGATGTATTGATAGCAATAGGCACAATTGCCTCCTTGCTGGTGGTACCTTTATCTTTAATCGTGAAAGGGATAAGAGCAGAGGACTTTAGTGGAATTGCAGCAATGATTTTAGCATTTCATTTAACTGGTAGATACCTGGAGACAAAAGCACGAGGTCAAGCTTCTTCAGCGATTAGGGAACTTATAAATTTGGGAGCAAAAACTGCAATTGTGCTCATAGATGGTGAAGAGAGAGAGATTCCAGTACATAAACTTAAGGTAGGGGATATTTTTCTGGTAAAAGCAGGAGCAAAAGTTCCAGCAGATGGAATTATTATTGAAGGAAGTGCTAATCTTGATGAATCTATTGCCACGGGAGAATCTTTACCAGTATATCGTCAAACTGGCGATAGAGTTTTGGGCGCAACTTTAAACCTTGATGGCTTTATTAAAGTGCAGACCGAAAAAGTAGGTAAGGACAGTTTTCTGGCTCAAGTAGTAAAAATGGTGGAGGACGCTCAGCATTCCAAAGTTCCAGTTCAGTTACTAGCGGATAAGATAATATCTGTATTTGTTCCAGTTGTTTTGATGTTATCTGTTTTGACTTTTTTTGCCTGGTTACTATTTCCATCCTTTATGAGTAATATAAGCGATGCAATCAGGACAATTATTCCTCTAAGTTCTGCCAATTATGGCTTAGCTGCAGCCTTGATGGCAGCAATCGCAACGCTGGTGATTGCCTGTCCCTGTGCTCTGGGACTAGCCACACCTACAGCTCTAATGGTGGGAAGTGGTGTTGGAGCTGAAAGAGGAATTCTTATTAGGAATGGAGAAGCTTTACAAAGGATGAAAGATGTAAAAGCTATAGTTTTTGATAAAACAGGCACTATAACTTATGGGAACTTAAAACTTTTAAAGATAATGAGTCCAAAACTTTCTGAGCAAGAGATATTACAGATTTCTTTCAGTCTGGAACAAGGAAGTGAACATCCTCTGGCTAAAGCTATTATTTCAGAAGCTCTGGTTCGTAATCTGAAAGCTTTGCCTATTGAAGAATTTACTAACTATAGTGGAAAAGGGATTTCGGCTAAAATAAATGGTCAGACCTACTATCTGGGAAATCTTGCTCTGTTAATAGAAAAGGGCATTAAAACAGATGAACTTAGTTTAAAAGATAATCCCTATCCTTATGCCACTTCTGTATTTTTAATGGATAATGAGCAAGTTTTGGGTATTCTGTATCTAGCAGATACCATTCGTCCTGAAGCTTTTAGTGTAGTGAATACTCTAAGAGAAATGGGAATTGAAAGTATTTTATTGAGTGGTGATAATCAAGAGACTACAGCCAGCATTGCGAAAGAATGTGGTATCAATAAATTTATAGCAGATGCACTTCCCCAGGATAAAGCTCGTATCATTAAAGAATTAAAGAAAGAATATGGTGCTTTAGCAATGGTAGGAGATGGCATCAACGATGCTCCAGCACTTAAACAAGCAGATATTGGTATAGCTCTTGGTCAGGGAGCAGATATAGCCATAGAATCAGCAGATATAGTAATCGTTCCCAATAAATTAGAGCTCATCCCCAAGGCTATAAAGCTTTCGCTAGCAACCTTCCAGAAGATTAAGCAGAATTTATTTTGGGCTTTCTTTTACAATGTTATTGCCATCCCCTTAGCTATTTTTGGTGCGTTACATCCTATTATCGCTGAAATAGCTATGGCTATCAGCTCAGTAACGGTGGTTAGTAATGCTAATCTATTGCGTCGTGAATTACGCCATCTCTAAATCTTGAGCTTAAACTCAAGGCGTGGTCTCATCTATATAATTTACCAGGCGAGAAAGACAATTGGTGTATGAACCGAGCTCATTATCATACCAGCCAAAGATTTTAGCGTGAGTTACTGGCATATAGACACTTTTATCATATGGTGCACCTAATTCTTTCAGGGTTTTAGGTGGAACTGCAATAAAACTCGTGCGGGTGTGAGTCTCATTTGCTTCTATCACAACTGCGGCCATCGTGCCAATCATATCAGCTGATACATTTTGTCTTTCAGTATACATCAATAATCCATTTTGTGGACCCTCTGCAGCTTGTTTATAAATGTCATTGATTAGTTTTCTGGTGATATTGGGTTGTCCCAGTTCATTTAGTTCTGCGTGGAAAGTTACATTAAGGTTAATAAGAGAAACAGTGTTAGTAGGAATTCGCACAGAATCAGCCATAAAACCTATATTTTTAATTTCTGGCATCACCAGTTCCAGAGCCTTAGATACACCAGTAGTAGAAAGGATGATATTATTCAGCACACTTCTAGTTTTACGAAGATCGGAAGCTCCAGCCTTAGGGACAGAATCCAGTATACTTTGAGAATTGGTTGCAGCATGAATAGTGCTCATAGATGCAGTCATTATACTGGCAGTTTCTTTATGTTCCAGAAGTGGTTTTATCATATGAGCCAGACCGGTAGTAGTGCAGCTTGCAGCTGAGATTATATGATGTTTTTGAGGGTCGTAATTGAGATGATTAATACCATAAATCATCGTTATAGTATCTGGATTATCTTCCATCACCGCTGCCTTACTTTTGAAAGGAGCTGAACAAATGACCTTGAGAGCCCCTGCTGCTAAATGACCTCTCAGGCAGGGCACTCCTTTTTCTGGAGAGATATTGGGGTCTAAAAAATTACCAGTGCAATCAACTACTATACGCACGCCTTCTTCTAACCAGTTAATATCCTTAGGGTCACGAGCGGTACGTAATACCGTGATAGGCATTCCTTCAATCTCCAGAACAGGTTTTTCCGGGTCTATAACCTTAATTTCTGCCTTTTTTCCAACTATTCCATACAGGAATTTGTGGATACTTCCATAGGTGGAATCCATTTCCATAACCTGAATCAGGTCATCCAGGCTTTTTCCTACTTCTCTGCCAAAATTAATGACAATGCCATCAAAATGACGCAGATGAATCTGATTCCAGAGCAGAAGCTTGCCTATTCTGCCCAATCCATTGATTCCAAGTAGCTTTTGACCTTTAGGTTGGATGTTCATTTTTTTCTCCTTATCTATTTTTATGATATAATATTTTAACCAGGTATGGTTTCAACCGGGTAATGTCCAAGATAGATTGAACCACTGGAAGCATCAATAGCTATTTTTTCGCCGGGATGCAGTATATAATCTCCGATACGACAAATATTTTCTTCTTCTAATACCTTGAGTTGACGACAATTAACTACACCTATAATTCCCAGGCGGACGGCTGTTACCGCAGCATGAGAAGTGACACCACCACGAGAAGTTAGCAAGCCCTGACAGTCAAATAATAGTTCCATATCCTCAGGAACTGTATCCGGTTTAACTAGAATTAAAGGTAAATTCATATCTTTGAGTTCATCTATATCTTTACGAGAAATGACAATGATTCCATTCAGGACACCCTTCCCCACTCCAATTCCATTGCCTAATAGTTTCAGTTCACGCTTTGGTACATTGAACACAGTATATTGTTTAACTTTGGTTATCAGTTGATTCCGAGTTTGCAGAATATACAATTGCTCTTTACGAGGTCCCTCAAAAGTGAACTCTATCTCTTGATGAGGATAGCCTCGTTCTTTTATCAATTGGCGAGCTAGAGATAATAGGCGAGCATAAATTTCCGGGAAGTCTTTTTCCAGAGAAACCGGCACAGGTGATTTGGATAGTTTCCTTTGCTGTTCGGATATAGGTAGGGTATACACCAATCCTGCTACTACATCTTCTCCTTGACTGCATAAGGTAAAATCACCATTCAGAGTTATTCCTGGTTCTTTACTCCAATCTGCATAAGTGAATGCTACACCCGTGCCAGAATCAAGACTGATATTACCTAAAATCATTTTCTGGATAAGAACGGCTGTGCCCCAATCATCTGCAATCTGAAGTTTTTGACGATATAAACGTGCTCTATCCGTGTTCCAGGAATCTAAAACATGATTTATAGCCTGTTTAAGCTGAAGGAACACATCCTGTTCAAAGGAAACCTTATGAAGTGCTAAAACTTTTTTATAAGAATTGCACATATCTCTCATTTGCTCTGGTGTAAACTGAGTCTTTAGCTGCACTTTATACCGACGTTTATAAGAAATCATAACCGCATCAAATTCATCCCGGTCTATACCATATGCCATTCCCCAGCTTTGTAAAAGGCGACGATAACAATCCCAGGCAGTCCATCCAAAATTAGGCATAGTGCTTAGTTTAAGAGTAATCTCATCATTCATCCCGATATTGAGAAAAGTGCTCATCGCTCCAGGTAAACTCATAGGTGCTCCAGAACGAACGGATAGCAATAGAGGAGCTTCTGGATTGCCATATTCCAATCCAGTATAATTTTCTATGCGACTAACATTGAAGCGGATTTTTTCATCCAGTTCCTTCTCAATCTCTGGATGAGCATTAATTATATTACGAGCACGGAAAAGTTCTGTAGTAATAACAATTCCCGCAGGTATGGGGAATTCATACTGAATCATTTTTTTAAGGAAATAAGCTTTAGCTCCTAAAAGCACCTGATTATCCAGACGCCGATTATTTGTATGTAGCGGCACAAACAGCAAATCAGGGTCATAACTCATAACTTTAGTGAGGTCTTCGGGGGCAAATATAGTCTTCATAGAATTCAAAGATGTGATGATTTGAGAGATAAAATTGTCCATTGATTGGACTAAAAATGAGCTTCCCAGTAGCTTACGGAAAAATTCTTCAGCGAACATCTGCTGGTAGGTTTGTTTTTTATACTTTCCTGGGACTCCCTTGACGGGAGAATGGCTAAGTTCCTGTTCATAGAAACGATAAAAATGTTCATTGATCAAATCAGTGATACTATCTTTTATCTGTTTGAAGAGGTCAAGATATTGGTCTAAGGAAAGTCTGACAACACGCTGACTGGATTTTAACATCTCCAGTGCATTGGAAAAAGCACTAACTGAATAACCTTCGTGAGTCAGTCCTAATTCATATAATTCAAGAATATGTATAATACGCTTGAGGGTCTTAGCGGTCAGATATTCCAGATTTAGCTGCTTGATACTTTTTTCAATCAGTCTTTCCACCAAATTTTCCAGACGGAATATTATTCCCATAGCCTCTAATTTTGGTTCTCTATATTGACCATACATAGAAGGAATGCCAGCAGCAATATGTCTTTTATAGTATATATTTTCCCAGGCTTGAGTGGGTTGAGGGTCAAGCACGATTTTATTTAATCTGCCTATATAATTAAGCATCTGATGGATGCTGCTATCATAGTCATTTCTTCCCAGGCTCTGTTTCAAACGAAGTTGTTCCTTCTGATCAAACCAGTTATATCGGCTGAGAAACTTTGTTATATCATAAGGGTCCAGCTGATATTTATCCAATAGTAAATAATAAATACGGCAGAGCAATTCTAATTTTTTAAGGGGGATATCTTCATTTTTGATTGATTTGAAAAATGGAGCAATACTCTGCCAGGATTGATTAAGGAGGGTCTTTACATCTAAGTTATGGTCGTTTAAAAACTTATTAACTGCTTGATGCTGTTTCTGATTAAGTTCATCAGGATGACTAATATATTTTTCCACATCCTCAGGTACCAATCCTTTCAGATGATTCGGGTCAAGGTCTATCCAGTAATTTAAAATCTCTTGTAAAAGCTGAATCTGAGTATTATTACTTTCAGTGTGCACCTGTTTGCGGACAAAGTGCATCAATAAATCTTTACGATAGCAAAGTTCATCAATTTCAGTGCTTAAATCCCTTATTTCACCTTCTGCTCCAATCTCATTATAGAAGACAGGTAGAAGCCTTAGGAGATGCTTAGCTTGCACATAAATAGGTTTGATCTCGCTATTTAGAAATGAGGATACATCTTTCTGGAACAGATCGGTATCAGAAACAAAGATTCCCTGTTGGATTATAGATATGGTTAAAGCAGCTAATAAATCCTTGCAAAATGATGGATCAATACTGATAAGCTGAAGCCAGACCCGTATATTTTTGATGTGGTTTTTATTGGCAATAATTTGCCAGTCACGGTTAATTTTAATTTCCCCGGGCGGAATAAAACCAAGGTCTATTATCTTCCGTATTAATCTTTTTCCCAGTTCTGGCTCTTGAGGGTCAAGCACTGCTTTGCCAATAGTGAGGACACAATCCAACACAATACTGGTATGCACATCCCTATATTCAGCCAGGTATTCAAAAACAGAATCTAAGAGTGCATTTATATCTTTAGCAGACAAGGTTTCTCTTAAATGTCCTAAGATCCGGTTAAAATCCCATAAAAGGTGGTCAGTGAGACCACTCATAGTGGGTAAACTCAAAAGATAAAAGATATAATGAATTTTCTCTTGTAAACTTGGGAATTTAGCCAGCAAATCTCTATGACGGACAGCTATCTCGGTAAAAGAAGGAATCTCTTTTAATTCCTCAATACTTTTAATCTTGCCCAATCGGTTTAATTGCTGGTTATAAAATCTGGTGCCTATGGTTCGCGTAAGATAACTGCGACTTAGAGTAATTAAATCAGCATATTTATCATACCATTCCTCAATGGAAGAACTGGATTTCCATAATTCCAGAGAAGATTGATAGATAGATATTAATAGAGAAAGTAATCTTTCTGGATGGGATATTCTGTTGGAAAGAAGCTTAAATGTGCTATAACATTGTCCCGTAAGCGGAATAAATAAACTCGGGCAATCTTTATGCCATTTTTCTAAGATTTCCCGACAATGTTCAAGTACTATTTGAGGAACCTGTTCCTGACTGGCTAAAGCACTTACGAAAGATAGAAATTCGGTTATAGCTTTCTGTCTGGTTTCTTTTTTCTCTGCTTTTTGAAAGATTTCTTCAAAGATTCCAAGGATAATGGATAGAGCCTTATCTCTTTCTGATAACTGAAGATAGAACCATAAATCTCCAACCACGCTCTGCCTTAGCAAAAATAGCACCTCATCCCAATTAGCATAAGGATGATGGAATTCTTCTAAAAATTGTTTAGTTCTCTGTTGTATACCAAAATAATTGGCACTTTGCTTTAATAACCACTGACTTTCAGGTGAGAGAACAATTTCTTTTACCTGTGTTTGTGCCAGGTTTTCGGCTAAAGCCTGAGACTGTATTTTATCCAAAGTTATCCTCAAATATTATTTAGGATTTTAAATAGATTATAACGATATTCCCTAAAAAACTAAGTTTCAATGCTCTTAATTCTAAACATATTATATAGGGTATAATGTCAAGTTTCTTTTCAGTGAGCGTCAAACCAGCTATGACCGTGTCCAATATCTACTTTTAAAGCAACAATACGACTGTATTTTTCGGGTAAAGCCTCTTCCATCGCTTTTTTAACCAGCTTCTCTGCTTCTGGCAAAAATCCTTTATTTATCTCAAAGACCAGTTCATCATGAACCTGTAGTATCATCTTAATGCTGGGATTATCCTTAATTTGTTTATGTATATCAATCATAGCTATCTTGATAAGGTCTGCGGCAGTGCCCTGAATAGGCATATTTACTGCCACCCTTTCTGCCTCTGATCTTAATCCTTGATTGCTACTATTTATATTTTTAAGATAGAGCTTCCTGCCAAATAGGGTCTGACAAAAGCCATGTAATCTTGCCTCTGCTTTGCAATTATTAATGAAAGCACGGATAGTTGGAAAACGATGAAAATACTCATCAATCAGTTTTTTGGCTTCTTCTTGAGAAATTCCCAGTTCGCGTGATAGTTTCTTTTGTCCCATTCCATAAAGCAAACCAAAATTTATAACTTTTGCTCTTCTCCGTTCTTCATCAGTAACTTCATTCAAGGGTTTACCGGTAATTAACGCAGCAGTTTGACGATGGATATCTAAGTCTTGTTTAAAAGAATCTATCAGAACCTGGTCTCCAGACATTAATGCCAGTAATCTCAATTCTATCTGGGAGTAATCCGCATCCATAAGTTCCCAATCCGGGTCAGTAGCAATGAAGGCTTTACGAACAGTCTTACCTAATTCTGTTCTGACCGGTATATTTTGAAGATTTGGATTGGAAGAGGAAAGTCTTCCAGTTGAGGCTACGGTCTGATTAAAAGAGGAATGTATTCTACCTGTTTTCGGATTGATAAGTTTCGGTAAAGCACTTACATAGGTGGATTCCAGTTTACTTAACATCCTGTATTGCAGAAGTTTCTCAGCAATTTCATATTTTTCTGCCAGCTCTTCCAGCACCGCACTATCGGTAGAATAGCCACTTTTCGTCTTCTTCTTAGCAGGTAATTTCTTTTCTTCAAAAAGAACTTTTGCCAATTGCTGAGTTGAATTGATATTAAACTCATAACCTGCATAGGAATAGATTTCTTCGGTGAGTTTTTTCAGTTCTTTATTGATATTTCGGGAAATCTCCTTTAATACTTCTGTATCAATGCTTACTCCATTCTCTTCCATCTGTTGTAAAACTGGGATCAGAGGAATTTCTATATTTTCATACAACTCTTTTAAACCTGTATTTTCCAGCCTTTTCAGATAGATAGGATAGAGCATATAGACCACCCAGGCATCTTCTGCAGAATATTCACAAGCCTTTTCTACTTCCAGTAAATCAAAGCTGGGACAGGTCTTTTTATTAATTAAACTGGAAAAAGTAGTCATTTCATATTGAAGTTCCTTAGCAGCACAGGTATCCAGAGAATATTGATTGGTTCCGGGGTCTAAAAGATAAGCGGCAATCATAGTGTCTCTGATTTCATTATCCCAGTTCCAACCTGCTTGATGAAGAACGATCATATCATATTTAATATTATGTCCCAGAATCAATTTCCCCTGTAAAGCTTCATTTAATTCTTTAAATATTTTTTCTTTCGGTAGATTTTCTTGATCTTTATGTCCAACTGGTATATACCAGGCTTCATTAGGGTTAAAGCATAAGGAAATACCCACTAAATTAGCTCGCATAGCATCTTCAGAAGTGGTCTCGGTATCAAGACTTACCAGATTAACCTTTTTCAAAGCTTCCAGCAGCTTAGAATAGTTTTCCGCTGTTGCCAGTATCGCCCGAAATTTCTTATCTTCCATTCTGGAGTAAACGATATTTTCACTTTCAAAGATATCACCTTGTACGAATTTATCTGGCTCCTCTGAAGGTATAGAATTTGATATTTTCTGTCCATATCTATTATCTATCAATCTCTTCAGCGTATTTATCTCATAACGAGTTAGAAAATCCTTTGCCTTATGTAAAGATTCTGTATTAAATTTTAGAGCTTCTAGCGGAGGTATCTCAATAGGTACATCTCTAATTATCGTGGCAAGCTGTCTGGAAAGATAGGCATTATCCTTACCTTCAATCAGCTTTATGCGTAATTTTTCCGGGATTTCATCCAGATGAGCATAAATTTCATCCAGATTGGAATATTGCTTAAGTAACTTAACAGCTGTGACTTCTCCAATGCCCCTCACTCCCGGTATATTATCACTGGGGTCTCCTGCTAATGCCAGAAAATCAACAAATTGTTCCGGGAGTATCCCATATTTTTTATAAATTGCCTCTTTATCCAGAGTAATGTTCTTCATTGGGTCATAGATTACTGCATTGTCATCAACCAGTTGTGCATAATCTTTATCAATGGTAACAAAAACAATATCATAATCTTGTTTAAAGTGCTCTGCTAAGGTTGCAAGAACATCATCTGCTTCATAACCATCTAAGGATATTTCTTTCAGACCTATTATCCGAAAAAACTCTTGAACTGGTTCTACCTGTTCCAGAAGTGCATCTGGCATTGGAGGCCTATTAGCTTTATAGGCTTCACTAAGTTCATGTCTAAAAGTGGGTGCTTTGCGGTCAAAGCTTATCAATAAATTTTCTGCCTTTTTAGAATCCAGTAAATGCAAGAAAGAATTGACCACACCATATATAGCACTGGTATTTTCACCTTTGCTATTTATTAGCGGATTATTAACAAAAGCATAATAAGACCGATACAAAAGAGCTGTGCCATCAATCAAGTAAAGTTTTTTGCGCATTATCTTTTCTCCTTTCTTAAACTTAGCTTCTTTTTTCTTAATCTCTTATTCTGATTAAACTGTCAATATTAAATCCCTGATATTTAAATAGGTATGGTTAAAAAAGGAGTTTTGCAGCTTACTCTTGACAAAATACATAACTATAAATATTTATTAAATTTGAAATTTAAGATTATCCTAGGAGAAATAATGGCTCTGGTCTTAAAAACCACTAAATTTGTAGAATCTCAGATTGATACCTTTCTGGATATTATTAGTGATTCCGCTTTAATATTCCGTTTTGCGGTGGATGATTATCTACAGGAAAGAACCGAGCAATTTGAAGAAAGATTGAATCTAATTAGAGAGAACGAAAAGAAGGTGGATGACCTCAGAATAGCAGTAGAACGCTATCTATATGAACGAACTTTAATTCCAGAAAATCGGGGAGATGTCCTGGCTATACTGGAAAATACGGATGAAGTTATGGACCATATGAAGGATTCTTTGATGCAGTTTTCTATAGAAAATCCAGAGATTCCTTCAGTCCTGGATGATCTCTGGATGCAAACTACTACCGCTTCTACTGCTGCTGTAGAACAACTGGTCTTTGCTGTTCGTTCCTTCTTCCGTGACCTCAGTCAGGTCAATAACTTCATTCATAAGGTCTATTTCTTTGAAAGAGAAGCCGACCAATTAGGCGAAAAACTACGCCGTCAAATCTTTGCTCTGGATATAGACCTTGCCCTTAAAAGTCAGCTACGCTGGTTTGCTATTCATATTGAACAGATTTCTGATTATGCTCAAGCAGTCTGTGATAGACTCGCTATCTACACTATAAAAAGGCAATTATAGATTTTCAGTTGATATGGTCTATTTCTTTCTTCTAAGTGGTCTATTCATCGGTTGGTCAATGGGAGCAAATGATACCGGTAATATATTTGGTGCTGCCGTTTCCACCCGTATGATTAAATTTCGTCAAGCTGCCCTGATTGCATCTATCTTTTATACTTTAGGTGCTTTTCTGGAAGGAAGTGGACCTTCTGGTACTCTTGGAAGATTGGGTTCTATAGACGCTATTGGAGGTGCTTTTACTGTTGCTTTAGCGGCTGCTTTAGCCATTGTGGCAATCGTTCGTTTTGGTATTCCAGTTGCTGTTTCTCAAACTATTGTAGGAGCAATAATTGGCTGGAACTACTTTTCTGGACATATTACCGATTTTAATTCTCTGATTACTATTGCCAGTAGCTGGATTATTGCCTTTATTGTCTCTGCTGCCATTGCTGCTTTATTCTTTTATCCTATACGATGGTGGATTAATCGTTCCAGGCTTCATCTTCTGGAACAAGATATGATTATCCGTTATGCCTTAATTGTATTTGGAGCTATTGCCGCTTATTTCTTAGGTGCAAACACTATCGCTAATGCTATCGGAGTTTTTGTACCAGTTACTCCTTTTAAGGATTTGACTATTAGTTCTATGTTTTCCCTTACTGGAGTCCAACAATTATATCTGATAGGTGCTCTTTCGGTAGTTTTAGGCATCTATACCTATTCACATAAAGTAATGGGAACTGTGGGACACGATATCTATAAACTTTCACCAGCTACTGCGTTGGTAGCTCTTTTAGCGGAAACTTTTGTCCTGTTTCTATTTTCTTCTCGGGGATTACAAAATATCCTCCTTTCTATCGGTTTGCCTGCTATACCTTTAGTTCCTATATCTTCCACTCAGGCTATGGTCGGTGCTGTACTGGGTATAGGCCTGGCTAAGGGGGGAAAAAATATTAAATACAATGTACTGGGGAAAGTAACACTGGCTTGGATTGTTGCGCCCTTGATGGCTTTCCTTCTTTCCTTTGTAGCGCTTTTCATAAGTCAGAATGTGTTTGAGCTTCAGGTACGACTTCCTATCACTTATACAGTTGATAAAGCGGCAGTGAAAGAAATAGAAAGCCGCGGAATAGACACCAATCATCTATCATTTGTCAACTTACGAACCTTTAAAACTGAAAGAGAACTCTATAAAGAACTTATAGCAGAAGATTTTTATTCTCCTGAAGAAGCTAAAATTATCATTCAAATATGCGAAAATTATCCTCTTCAGGTCAATGTAGATCTTCTTTATAAAGGTGGCCTCAACCGTCGTTTCACAGATGAACAACTTAAAGCACTCTCTGAATTGGATGGGAAAAAATTTAAGCGAAAATGGAATTTAGCTCAAGCTCTATCCGAATACTCAGACTGGAAATTGATTGAGCCACCACAATCTGAAGCAGATAAAAAACATAATGAAGATCTAAAATCGGACTTAGAAATTCTATATAAAGTCTTCTATCTTCCACCTGATAACAATAATCTCTAAAAAAATTATACCAACTATGAATTTCTTTCAGGGACCAAATCTCACCTTTATTTTATGTTTCCTTATCGGTCTTATCTTGAAAAAGCTGAAACTGTTACATAAAGAGGATGCACATATCCTTCTTCGTTTTGTTCTAAATGTCTGTATCCCTCCTCTAATGATTCTGGCTATTTACCGTGCTACTTTAGCCCTGGATTTACTTTTAGTAGCCTTCTGCGCAATGCTGGTGATGGTTATTATCTATTTTATCTCTTCTGCTATAGGAAAAAAGCTGAAGATGGAACCTCAAACATTCGGAAGTTTCCTTGTAGCAACTATGATAATGAACACAGCTTTCGCCCTACCTTATTTTAAAGTTATTGGCAGTGAAGAACTGGCTCGTGCCTCCCTTTTTGATATTGGAAACACCATAATGATTTTTACTTTTGCTTATTATCAAGCAATCAAATATGGAAGTTCTGCTAATAAAGAAAAAATCCAGCTAAAAAAGTTTCTAACACTTCCTCCTTTATATGCCATTATTTTTGCGGTCTTGATTAAAATTTCCCCAATACAACTATCTAATCCAGTCATCTCATTTCTGGAACTTCTAGGCAATCCTACCGGAATTTTGATGATGGTAGCTCTTGGATTAACCTGTGAACCTAAGCTAAAACATCTTGGGAAAGCTCTGATTGCCGTAATATTGAGAATGGGAGCGGGTCTCATTATAGGTTATCTATTGACCATTGTTTTTAGATTACATGGGACAGCTCAAATCGTAGTTATTGTCTGCTCCTCACTTCCCGCTGGTTTTAATACCCTTATCTTGGCTGATAGAGAAAATATGGACCGTGATTTTGCTGCAACCGTAGTTTCCATCTCAACTTTTATAGCTCTCTTTACTATACCATTACTTATAAATTTCTTCTATTAGTATAGAATCTGGAAGATAGAATAGGAGAAATTATAGTATATCATCTTCGGTAATTTTATAAGATTTAAATTTTAATTGTTCCAGTAACAAAGATTATTTCTGGCAAAAAAACGAAGAAATCTACAGTTACTTTTTATCTTTTAAAAGTTTCTACATTTTCTTTTCTCTCTATTATTATATAGTTCTAAACTGTAAAATTTAGCTTTATTAACCAAACAACCCTGCTTCAAGGCTTAAGCACAGAATATTTTTAGCAGACATAACTGGGGACTGCTAATTTTTTATTTGCTTTTTCTCTCACTTCCATTATATTAATAGTAGAAATTAATAAATGGAGAAGGAGGTATAAAATGAAACTAGTACCATCTCGTAGAACTTCTGAGATTAACCCGATGAGCACGATGTTAAATATGTTTGATGA
>MWCN01000159.1 GCA_002070045.1 Candidatus Cloacimonetes bacterium ADurb.Bin211 | reverse complement strand
GTAGGGGAAGACATAGATTGAATCCTTTAAGGGACTTCTATCTCTTCAAATATGCGGGTGATTATATCTTCTGTACTAACCTGTTCTGCTTCAGCTTCATAGGAAAGGATAATACGATGTCTTAAAACATCTTTGCCTATGGCTTTTATATCATCAGGAATAACATAGGCTCGGTGTTCCAGATAGGCATTGGCTTTGGCAGCACGAGCAAGAAAAATAGTAGCCCGAGGGGAAGCTCCATATTGTATCAATCCGGTTAAGGTTGATATACGGGGATAGCGTTGTGGATAACGAGTTGCCTGTACCAGATTGAGAATATAATGTTTCAATCTTTCTTCCATATATAAATCAGCTAATATCTCTCGCATATTATCTAAATCTGATGGTGTAAGCACCGGATTAACTCTAAGTTCTCGTTCTACTACCATCCTTTCTAAAATGACCTTTTCTTCTTCCAGGTTGGGATATTTTATCTTAAGTTTCATTAAAAAGCGGTCAACCTGAGCTTCGGGCAAAGGATAGGTTCCTTCCTGTTCTATGGGATTTTGTGTTGCCATAACGAAAAAAGGACGAGGAAGAAGATAAGTTGTATCTCCAATAGTTACCTGTCGTTCTTGCATAGCTTCCAGAAGAGCAGATTGAACTTTAGCGGGGGCACGATTAATCTCATCAGCAAGAATAAAATTAGCAAAGATAGGACCTTTTTTTGTAGTGAATTCACCCGTTTTTTGATTGTAAATTAAAGTGCCCGTTATATCTGCAGGTAGCAGGTCTGGTGTGAATTGAATGCGTTTAAAACTGGCAGCAAATGCTTGAGCTAAAGTACTTATAATTAGCGTTTTTGCCAGACCAGGAACTCCCTCTAAGAGAATATGACCATTAGCTAAGAGTCCGATTATTAAACGATTGATTATGGCATCCTGTCCAACAATTACTTTGGCAATCTCAGTCCGTAAATTATCCAGTTGTGCCGAACTTGTTGCCACTTTATAGTTTAATTCTTGAATATCCATCTATTCTCCTGATTTTTCTCTTAGATAAATATCGGGAACAGGATAGTCCTATTCCCGATGTAGCACACTTGGCATTGTTTATTTAACTGTTGTGCAGTATGGTTAATCCTATTTAACAACCTTATGGACTTTATTCGCTTTAAGACAGGCAGAACAAACCCTTACTTTCTTGACTTTGCCATCAACGACAGCACGGACAAGATGTAAGTTAGGATAAAAACGGCGTTTGGTGGCATTCAAAGCATGACTGCGAAGATTACCGACTTGAGCCTCTTTTCCACATATATCACATACTCTTGACATCTTTCACCATCCAAATTGATTTCTTTTTACCATTTTTTTATCATCTATTTTTTTGACAAGATTTTATTTATATTTTATGATGCGCTTTCATCTTATAGGCAAAAACAGAATCTTCCCAAAACTGTTTCTTCGCTAAAAGTTATATTTTTGTGGAAGGCGAATATCAAAACGGGCACCGTGAGGTTGCACAGGAGTGTAATCTATTCTACCCTTATGTTCTTGCACAAGTTTCTGACATATAGGAAGTCCCAGACCTGTGCCATTAGGTTTATTATAGCTTATAAAGGGCTTAAATAGGTCATCTAAGATAGCAGGAGGGACACCTGGTCCATCATCTATAATGCTTATCTGCAGCCAGCTTGATGATAAATTAGCAGTAATTTTGATAGTGCCCTTATTGCTTATAGCTTCTGAGCTGTTGCGAATTAGATTGATAATAGCACGTCGGATGCGTTCTTCATCAAAATAAACGGGCTCATTACACTTATTTTCTATGATAAAATCAATATTTCGGCTCTTTAACGAGGGACCGTAGGTATCTTCTATATCTTTTAAAAATCTAAACATATCAACTTTCTGAATAATGAGATGGTTTGGATTGCCTTTAATATAATCCAGCGTTTCCTGTAGAAGTTCATCAATTAATTTAGCTTGTTTAATGATACCCTGGGTCAATTCCTGTGTTTCTGGGAATAGGGTCTCTATTAACTGAGCATTTAAACTAATAATGGTGAGAGGAGATTTAATATCGTGTATTATTTTGCTGGTTGCTTTTCCTATAGCGGTTAAACGGTTTTTCTGTATCATATTACTAAGCGCATCAGCAAACCTTTCATTAGTTAATCTAAGCCTTTCGGAAAGAGCACGGACAAGATTGAACATAATATTTGGATGGGAAAAACAAAGTCTCTGGAATTCTTCTTCTGGAATTTCAAGCAATTCAGTATCTTCCAGAGCAATGGCATTTGCGCTGCGAGGTTCTCCATTTAAAAGACTCATTTCTCCAAAGAATTCTCCTTCTTCCAAAACTGTTAAAGGAGCAATAGGAGGTTCAGAATGTTTAACCTCTTTTTCAATTTCTACTTTGCCCTTAAGGATGATAAATAGACAGTAACCCTCTTCTGTTTCTCTAATTATTCTTTCACCTTTTTTTATGCTTATAGCTTTTAAATTCTGTTTAAGGTCATTGATAGTATTTTCATCCAAACCATCAAAGAGTCCTATAATTTTTTTCTTTTCGTCTTTCTTCATCATTCACTTACCATTAAATTATCTTAATGTCTAAAATAATATTTTTGTTCCTTGCGTCAATATTTTTTTAGCCAGACACTGCAAGTAAAAAATAACCTGACTTTTAGTGTCCCAAATATATTGAGAGATAGAGTGTTACATCATATATTATTTAACTGTTGCTCTACATTTTTTCTGATTTGATTAAGTATCTCTTCAGTTGGAATAAATTGAACCTTCACCGGTTCTAACATTTTGAAACCGCATCCACTCTCATCTCCCAGCATTTTATGAAGCATAGGAATGCTTTGTCCACTCCAACCATAAGAACCGAAAGAGAGGCCAATTCTATCTTTGGGTGCAAGGCATTGCAGATAACTCATAAAAGCTGAGACCGTGGGAAGAATAGAACTATTAATGGTAGGAGAACCAACGCAGATATATTTTGCATCCATAACTTCTGTCATTATGTCCGATATATGAGTAAGCTGCAAGTTCCTTATCTTAGCTTTAATGCCTTTATTTTCAAAAGCTTGAGCTATGGCGAAAGCAATCATTTCAGTGGATTTCCACATTGTATCATAGATTATCAGAGCTTTTTTCTCATCTGTGATGTTTTTTGACCAGATTTGGTAGGCATCTATTATTTCAGGAATATGTTCTGTCCAGATTAAACCGTGACTGGGTGCTATCATATCAATATCAAGTGAAGCAATGGCTTCCAGCACTTTCTGCACCTGTCTGGAATAAGGAAGGACTATATTGGCATAGTATTTTTTGGCTTCTTCCATCACTATATCCAGAGGGAAATCCTTTTCCAATCTTTCATTAGAAGCTATATGCTGGCCAAAAGCATCATTAGAAAAGAGTAGTTTTTCCTGAGGACAATAAGTTACCTGATTATCAGGCCAGTGAACCATAGGGGTAGTGAGAAAAGTAAGGTCATTATTTCCAATATTGATGGAATCACCACTTTTTATTTCCTGAAAATTCCAGTCCTGATGATAGTGCAGTTTCAGACCTTTAATAGCGGTGGCATTAGTATAAATCTCTGCATCTGGTATGATTTTCATAAGTTGGGGAAGGCCGCTGGAATGGTCCATTTCAATATGATTCTGGATTATGATATCAATTTTATGTGGGTCAATAACATCACTTATCCGAGCGAGCATCTCATCAAAAAGGTAATATTTAACATTATCTATCAGCGTAATCTTTTCATCTATAATAAGATAAGCATTATAAGTGGAACCTCTGGGAGTGATATAACCGTGGAAATTGCGTAAGTTCCAATCTATTACTCCTACCCAATAGATATTATCTTTCAATTTATAGGCTTTCATTATGAATCTCCTTTTTTGCTATCTTTTATCTGTTATAAATTCCTACTATTATAGTATATACTTTTAAGAGGAGGTTTGCAAGCTTAATCTTCATTTCTGGCAGACAGGACAAAAATAAGTGCTTCGTCCTCCTTGTTTTATTTTCTGGACGGGATGTCCTTTAGGGCAAAAGGTCTTTTGGTAGATTTGTAAAAAATTCTGAAATTCGCCTTTTTTATCATCAATCCGGCGATAATCCGAGATTGAGGTTCCATTTTTTTCTATAGCTTCGTTAAGGACGGTCTTAGTTGTGTTTATAAGTCGGGAAAGCTGTTGAGAAGAAAGAGAGGAAGCAGGAGTTTCAGGATTGATTTTAGCCCGATATAGAATCTCATTAGCATAGATATTTCCCAGTCCAGCAATGATTTTTTGGTCCATTAAGATGTTTTTTATGGGTGCTTTACGAGTCTTCAAAGCTTTTCGCAAATAGGAAAGATTAAAATCCTTAGAAAGAGGTTCTACACCGAGTTCAGGGAGGTATTGAGAGACATTCTTATTGGGGCAGATGATAATTTTTCCGAAAGTGCGGATATCTATAAAGTGCAGTTTATCTTTTTTGTTTATGATAAAACAAGCTCTTTCATATTTAGAAATCTCAGTTGATGCCCTGTTTAGCACCAATTTTCCAGTCATTCCGAGATGGATAATAATCGTGTTCTCATTTTCCAGATGGATAAGAATAAATTTTCCTCGTCTTTCCAGATCTATAATTATGGCTGGGAAAGGAGAGGCAGATAACTCTTTGTCCCGCAATAGAGTGCGATTATGATAACTATCCAATCCTTCTATTATTTTTCCCTTAAGTTCTTTCTCTAATCCATTTAATATTGTTTGCACTTCAGGAAGCTCTGGCATTGTATCTATTCCCTTATTTTAAGATTCTTATTTTTTTACCTTTTAGTACATAGCTCTATATTGGCAAGTTCTTTATGATATCAAATTTACCCAATACATATACTTTATTGCCTGATGAATAATTTATAGCCTGCTTATCTTTAGCTTATGTCCGATTTCAAGCATAAGCTGGACATAAGCTGGACATAAGCTGGACATCTGAATTAAGAGGGAGGTAAGAATTATGGTGGAACGATATGCTCCTTGTTCTTAGCTGGGCAGTAGCTGTCTGCAATCGCAACTCTATTTATTGCAAGAAGTTCTATCTTTATGATTTAAAACTATGCTCATCTTTTTAGTTTGAAAATTTTTCTCTTTTATCTTGATTGAATATCTATCACTATCCGCCTAGCAAGGTAATGTTCTTTTATCTCTTAGCAGAACTCTGAAGTACAATTAAAGATAGGGACATATTTATTTTAGGGTTAAGTGCTTTTTATTTGACAAAGAGCAACAATCTTGAGATTGGTCTCAAAAATGGGGTTCAGAATTGTTATCTGAAAGGACTCAGGAAGATAGTTAAAGGAGTTGCGATGGAGCAAGACTTCAGTTCTGTGGATAAAATATTGCAAGAATATGAGGGCAAAAAAGGTAATTTAATTCCAATATTACAGGCTATTCAAGGTTGCAAGGGCTATTTATCCAAATCGGATATAAGTTATATATCTGAAAAGATGCATATTCCTATTGCTGAAATCTATGGAGTGGTAACTTTCTATGCGATGTTTCGTCTGGAACCCCAAGGTGAACATATAATAAAA
>MWCN01000158.1 GCA_002070045.1 Candidatus Cloacimonetes bacterium ADurb.Bin211 | reverse complement strand
TCTAAACTCTGCCATGATAGCCTTTTTGGCCTCAGGTGTTAAAGTCATTTCATCCTCCAGATGAATTTTAATACAAGTTTTTTCAACTACTTTATTTGTCCAGCAATTTTTTATATATTGAATGTCTTTTAATTAGCATTAATATGTAGTAAAGAAACATTATGCGTTCTTATTAATACCTAATAGTGGTACAGATAATAAGAATACTGAATAAATCTACCTAACAGAACTGGATTCATAGAAGACTATTCCTATATTATCTTCCATAGTGGTTGATAATTATATTCCTCTTATGTTAAAGGAAATCAAAGAGGGATACTTTTTACCTTTACCGCCCAATGTTTGTGAAAAGGCATTAGCTCTCTCCTGTCTCTTTCTTGTATAAAGTGTTAAGAGAGAGGCAAGTAGGAGATTAGGGGTAAAATATTCATTCAATTTTAACGAATAGAAGAAGATAGTTGGATGTACTGTTACTTTTTATATGCCAAAAAAGGAAAAAACCTTTTTTTGAATAGATTTTGTTTGCTAAGCTTAAAATCTTTGTAAAGAATGGGAGTTTTATCTTTTACTCAAGAAAAGAAAGCTTATCTGGTTCTGATATAAGGTTCAATAGTGAGATTTGAATGGCTTGGTAAGGTCAATAAAATGGACTATAAAGCACATAATAACTTAGAGATAAGAAATCTAACAGAATAAAAAAACCAGTCTGGAATCTGATAAAGATTTCCAGACTGGCAGGAAATAAGGATGGGATATCTTATAGATTTTCAATAAATTTCAATGGTTTTGAAGCGGTAGCAGGGCTAACTCCTTCCATCGTAAGATAGCCCAAAAGAGGTGTTCCGAGAGGATTATTCTGTTCATCCACTCTATAAAACTGGACAGGTATGCGGATAGGAACTCCATCTTTTTCGGAGATGAATTTTCCTGTTTCGTCTTTAGGGAAGGGGTTATAGTATAACCAGGCTAAACCAATGGCAGCATTTCCATCTTCAGCATTCACATTTTTGCGAGTGGAACATATGGCTAAACGCTGTTCCAGAGAAAGATTAGGTGATACTATACTGGAGGTTACAGTACCGAGTAATTTTCCATTCAGGAAAACTTTACGATTTGATGCAATACCTTCGGCAAAGAACATCAAAAGAGCTTTCTGAGGATTAGTTGCCAGTTCTGCTTCCAGCGCAGCTTTTCCCACAAAGAAAGGTTTATCCATATCCACCGCAGCTTCAAATAAAGGGGCATTGATAGGAGTGTGATAGGGGTCGTATTCCTGTCCCATAAGAGGAAGTCCAAAAGGACCTGCAGAAAGACGATTTTCATCTCTGCCACCTAAACCTACCAGAAGAGCGCCCATTTCCAGAGCTTGACTTACTATTTTCATAAAATCTTCATCTGCATTAGCGACGGGAATATAAAGCTCCCAACCCCAACGATTAGTGTAACCTGTTCTACTTATGATATAATGAGCATTATTATAGTCAAACTCATTGAAGGTGAAAAAGTTCATATTCTTTTCAGGATTATGCCTATTTTTCAAGACCTGTTCGCCATAGATAGATTTAACCAATTTATAGGATAGAGGTCCCTGGATATCAACTTTGACTAATTGAGTAGATATATCCTCAGCCTCAACCTCTTCCCCATTTTGTTTTTGACTCATTATGCGGTCTATATCTGCTATCAATTCCTTTCCATTAACGGTATCCGTAATATCATGTCCAGCGTTAATCACGGCAATATATTCTGTCTCGGAAATCCGCATTACTATCATATCATCTTCCACTCCTCCGTGCTCATTAAGCAAAAGAGTGTATTTACAGGAACCAACTTTCATTGCACTCATATCTCCTGCTAAGGCTCTATCCAGCAAAGCGGGAGCATCCTTTCCTGTGAAACGCAATTGTGCCATATGGTCAATGTTGTAAACAGATAAATTATTGATGGAAGCAGCTTCTTCTAGAACGGATGTGAGATAGTTAACTGCCATATAATATTCACCAAAGTTACTGCGTTTAATAGGTTCAATAGACAGATTTCTTTTTTGAGCTAAAAGAGGGACATACCACTGCTCTTCTAAATCATAAAGGAAAGTCTTACGAGGTGAAGAAGGGTAATCAAAACCTAACTTTTTCATTATTATCTCCTATATTGTCCTAAATATTTATACTAAATTATTCATCATAAATTAAGTCAATTTATTCCAAACTATTTCACCACCTACCATAGTCAATAAAGATTCTGCTTCCAGCCAGTAATTATCGGGAAGTTTGGTGAAATCTTCCAATACAATAAGGTCTGCATCTTTGGTTGGAGTAATTGTTCCTGTACGATTATCTATACCTGCAAGTTCTGCGGCATTTATTGTATATCCTTGCAAAGCTTCCCATATATTAAGACATTGCTCAGGCAACCAGGTTTTTTCTTCAGGATTTAAATTTGCTTTTCTTTGAAGAGCACTGTAAATACCATAAAAGGGATTTATAGGAGCAATGGGAGCATCAGAGCCAAAAGCCAGTTTTATTTCTGCCATAATTAAAGAGCGAAAACAATAGGCTTCTTGCTCAATTGCTTTCCAGTGTTTTTTTATTAAAGGGATATCACTGGCAATATGAATAGGTTGAACGGAACAACTAGCTGTACATTCTTTTAACCGAGGAATATCTTCTCCCCTAATAGATTGAATATGCTCTAGACGGTTTTTAAATTGATTTTGAGGATTTTCCTTGTTTACTCTAGATAATGCATTGATGGCTAAATGCACAGCACGGTCTCCAATACAGTGAATTAATGTATAAAAACCGTTTTCTAAAGCAGATAAGGTTAGATAATACATCTCTTCTTCAGAAAGTCTCAGGATACCCTGAAAACCTGGAGTATCAGAATATTCGGAAAAGATTGCAGCGGTTTGAGAGCCAAGAGAGCCATCTGCAAATAATTTTAATCCTCCCAGATGAAACCACCCATCTGTCTCACCTGAATACCTTTTACGGGAAATCATAGCCTCCAGTTCATCCAGATAAAAATGCCTCACTACTCTTAATCTTTTATAGTGACGGGTAAAATCTTCTAAAATTTCGCCCGATAAAGCAAGCTCCATACTGTGAATAGTGCCTAAACCATAACTATGAACCTTTTCCGTAGCTTGAATCAGACACTGTATAGTCTCCTCTTTAGAAGGAGGAATAATAAAACGGTCTAACCATTCAGAAGCAGTTTCCTGCAGAATACCCGTGAGCTTTCCAGAACTATCCTTTTCAATATGGCCTCCCTCTGGATCAGAAATACTCTCCGTTATTCCGGCAATTTTTAGAGATAGAGAATTACACCAGCGACTATGAAAATCCCTGCTATATAAGACAACCGGTGTATCAGGGAAAAATTCATCTAAAAGCTCTTTTCTAAGCTTTTGAGGATTATCTATAATATTTATGTCCCAGCCACCACCTAAAACCCATTCAGATAACTGGGGATGATTTTTACGATAATGTTCCAGTTTTCCCTTGATTTCATCAATGCTTTTGCAACCGGATAGATCCAGCTGTATAAATTGCTTGGCATAATCCGTAAAATGAGTGTGACAATCAGTAAAAGCAGGAAGAAGTGCTTTACCTTCTAAATCTATAATTTCAAAGTGATTTTTGCTTTGAATGGTGCAATCGGATAGAGAACCCAGAAATGCTATTTTCCCATTTTGCACCAGAAGGGAATCAAAAGTACTGATGCCAGGCTTATTTAAAGGATATATACGGGCATTAGTGAAGATATAATTCATTGATAATAATGTCCAATGCAAATTCCAGTTTATCTATAGGAACCGCATAGTTGATTCTTAACCAGCCCTTAGATACTTCTCCAAAAGCCTGTCCCGGGACTGTTACTACTCCCTTATTTGCCAGTTTCTGAGCTATAGACAGGTCATTACCATCTACTTTTAACATTATATAACAAGTGGCTTCAGGAATCAACACTTTATCAGCAAAATCTTGAAATTTCTTCAGAACCAGAGAACGACATTCTGAAAGCTGAGCCAAAACTTCATCCGCTGCTTTCATTCCTTCTTCTGAAAGGGCAAAAATGGCTAATTTCTGAGATAGCCAATTACTGCAGGTGGAAACATACTGTCTTGCTTTTATAACAGAAGCTGAGAGTTCGGAAGGTGAAATCACCCAGCCTATTCTCCAACCACTCATACAATGTGATTTAGAAAGTCCATTCAGAAGAAAAATAGATTCTGCATCCGTAAAGAGTTCAGGTAAAGAAGGTTTAAAGATTAATCGGGAATATACCTCATCCACTACCAGGATAATTTTATTTATATTACAGATGTTTATTAACCTTTTAGCCTCTTCCTGAGTGAATATGTGTCCACTGGGATTACTGGGATGGCTAAAAATGAGCATTTTGACATTCTGTTTCAGAAGCTTTTCCCAGAGCTCCCAATTTATACTTAATAAATTACTTCCAAAAGGAAGGCGTATGATACTTGCTTCCAGTATATTAGCTATAGCAGAATAAGCAGTGTATTCCGGGTCCGGAATAGCTATCTTATCACCAGGATTCAGACTGGAAAGAAGAGAGATAAAAATGGCTTCTTCTACTCCATTGCAGACACATACATTTTCTGTTTTTGCATAAGGATAGAGATTAGCAATTGCTTCCCTTAATTCAGGAATTCCTGCATTGGGAGTGTAACGAGGAGTTTCTTCTTGCAATATTTCTATTGCTTTCTGGCGTAAAAGATTAGATAATGGGAATTGCAGTTCACCCAGAGCAAGATTTATAGCATCTGAGGGAGCAAATTGAGATATTTGTCTGATTAAAGAGAGTTCAACTGTATGCAGTCTTTTTGCTTCAATCAAAGATATGTAAATCCTTTTCTCTTTTTACTGATTCGTCTGTTTTGGCGTCTCTATATTTAACAATAATAGGACAATAAAGCTGAAAACCCGTATCCTTAAGAGGTCTGCTACCAGGAACAACCACAGCTCGTTCAGGAATAGTAAAAGAGCCACCTGCATCACGCTGGAGAAATTCATTCTGTATTGAATCATAAATTAAAGTGGAA
>MWCN01000157.1 GCA_002070045.1 Candidatus Cloacimonetes bacterium ADurb.Bin211 | reverse complement strand
AGCTATAAAACGTTTTCTGGAAACACCTATGACCAGTGGAAGCTGATGAATTATAAATTCTTCCAGATGTGCCAGTAATTGAAAATTGTGCTCTGCCGTCTTTCCAAAACCTATACCCGGGTCAAGATAGATATGGTCATAGGAGATTCCTTTTTTTTCCGCATAAGTAATCCGTTCCTCAAAGAAAGCATTAATCTCACCAAAAAGGTCATCATAATGCGGATTTACCTGCATATTTTGAGGTTCTCCTTGCATATGCATCAGTATAACTTTTACTTGAGGATGAGCTGATAACACATCAGCCATTTCAGGATCAAAACGAAGAGCTGAAATATCATTTATAATATTGGCTCCTAAATTTATAGCCGCATCTGCTACCCTGCTTTTACGTGTATCTACAGAAATAATTATATCCTGCCATTTAGCTCTAATTTCCGATAGTATGGGAATTATTCTTTGCAATTCTATATCTTCGGGAACAGGTTCTGCACCTGGACGAGTAGATTCAGCTCCTATATCCAGGATATCAACTCCCTCCGAGATAAGTTTTTCTGCTTGATGCAAAGCATCATTTAACTTTAGAAACTTCCCCCCATCGGAAAAAGAATCCTCCGTGATATTTAATATTCCCATTAAAGCAGGTATTTTAAATTCTATTATCATTGGAAAATAAAAGTGAGTTCACACTCAATTCCCGGTTGTGGCTCACCAATTATGTGGAATTTATCCCGATACATTTCCAGTATTTTTCTTGCTTCCACAAAATAACGAGGTCCACTTTGTTCAATAGCATCCACTGTACTCATTATCGGTTTACCATACTGGTCAACCTTAAAACGAACAGTAACGGTTCCTGGAGCACCTAAAGAATGACGATAATCTTGAGGAAAATCAAAACGGACTCTTCCTTTACCTTTACCAAATGATACATTCACTGTCCCCGTTCCATTGCTACTACCTCCGTCAGACAATTCCTTTAAAAAACTATAAGCTAAGGGATTATTTACTATAGGAAGAGTTGACTTAGGAACTGGTTGAGTAGATAATTCAGGAGCTTCAATCACTTCTCCTGGTACAGGCTGAGGTATATTTTTTTGCTCTAAAGCTTGAAGTGGGAATTCATTTTTTGGAGGAGCTATCGCCTTCTTACTGATTTGCATTAAAGATGAGCCTTCTTCTTCTTTAATAGATGACCGCGCTTGATCCTTAATTACAGAAGTTTCTTCCCATTGAATTAAAGGGTCATAAGGTTCTATTTGATACCAATGAGTAGTGACCTGGGGTTTAATAATATAAAAACTCAATATGAGTAGCAAGATACAATGCAAGAGAATTGAAATTATCCAGGGACTATATTTGCCACTCGGTAAGGTCATTAAACTATTCCTTAATTGGTTCGGTCCCTACGAATATTCTTTCAAAGCCAGCACCCCGAATAACATCCATTATAGTAATCACATCCTGAAGAGGTGTAGCACGATCAGCAGAAAGACGCACTACCTGGTCTTTATTTCTGAATTCTTTTTGTAATGCAGGACCAAGGTTTTTCAGGTTATATTCTTTGCCCTGAAATACAATAATTTTATTAGGAAGGTATTGAATTTGCAGCACTTGATGTGCTTGACGTTCTTGTGACACTGAAGCTGGAAGTTTTAGTGGTAAACCTGTTTGAGCGGTAAAATTGGATGCCAGTACCATAAAGATAAGTAGCAAGAACATCACATCCGTCATAGAAACCAGAGTGGTGTTGCTAATTTTCTTTTTTGATATTTCCAATCGCATAATTTTACGCCTTTTTTATCATTTTACGATACTTGATTTCATGTTCAACAACTTCGTGCTGCATATCTTTAGCCAGGTCTTCCAATTTTTGCACTAGATTATTATAGAAGATAATAGCTGGTATCCCCACTACTAGCCCACCAACTGTAGTTAATAAAGCAACCCAGATACCTCCAGCTAATGTATTTATGTCCACCGTATTTTGTCCCTGTCCCTGGATATTCATAAAAACCTGCACCATACCAATTACCGTCCCTAAAAATCCGACTAAAGGAGCAATAGCTGAAAGAGTAGAAAGCCAATCCATTCCTTTTTCTAAATTATGCAGTTCACGATTACCTATAGATTCCATACTTTCTTGAATGAGATCAATATCATCAGTTTCAGCATTATAAAGCTTATCCAGCATAGAACCAAGAGGACTGTTCTGCCCATGTATTCTCAGAACCGCTCTAATATTTTCCAGTTTATCCTGTTGAGCCAGATAAAAAGATAGTTTTTCATTATTCTTTCTCACATTATGAATCTGGTAGTATTTTTCAATTACGATAGCAATAATAATAACTGAAATAGCCACCAGCACATACATCAGAAATCCGCCACGCATTATGAAATCCAGTAAAGACATATATCTATTTCCTCTCATTGGAAAGGCGGGAGAGAGAATCCCCCGCCTTCTTTATTATTTGATTATGGGTTACAATAATTTTCAACCGTGTTGCCGTTGAAACTCTTTCATAAAATCGCTTAATGCTTTTGCCGCTTTAAGAGGTAAGCTGTTATAACAACTGGCACGGCATCCGCCCACATCTCTATGTCCTTTCAATCCTATCATTGCATTCTTCTTGGCTTCGGAAACGAAAAGTTCTTCCAATTCCTCGCTGGGAAGACGGAAAGTGATATTCATTAAAGAACGGTCTTCTTTGTCCACAGTACCACGATAGAAACCATTAGATGCATCTATGGTATCATAAATGTATCCGGCTTTCACTTTATTGTTTTCAGCTATCTTCTCCAAGCCACCAAAATTCTCAATCCACTTCAACACTAAACCAATCATATAGATGATGAAACAGGCAGGAGTGTTATAAAGTGAGCCATTTTTGGCATGGATATTATAATCCAGCATAGTAGGTAAACCAGGAATTGCTTTCTCTAAAAGGCTTTTTTTGACAATAACGATAACTGTTCCCGCAGGTCCCACATTCTTCTGAGCACCAGCATAGGCAAGAGAATATTTCTGCATATTAATAGGTTTACTCATAAAGTTTGATGACATATCAGCAATCAAGGGAATGTCCTCTGGAACATCCGGGTCAAATTTCCATTCTGTACCAAAAATAGTGTTGTTCGTTGTAATATGCAGGTAAGCAGGATTTTGAGAAAGTTGCCAGGTTCGGGGAATATAGGCAAAATTTCTGTCCTCACTGCTGGCTGCAATATGAACTGGCTTACCAATCTTTTTGGCTTCTGCAATTGCTTTCTTAGACCATTGTCCAGTGTTAATATAGTTTGCTTCTTTCCCTTCTGCTGCAAAATTCAAGGGCACCATCAGAAACTGTAAACTTGCTCCGCCCTGCAGAAAAAGGACCTCATAGTCATCACCCAAGCCATAAATTCGTTTCACTCTAGTATAGGCATCGTCTATAATGGCTTGAAATTCCTTACTACGATGGCTCATTTCCATCACGGAAAGTCCCATACCTTTGTAATTGAATAAATCAGCTTGAGCTTCCAGCAATACTTCTTCTGGAAGCACAGCTGGCCCTGCGTTGAAGTTATACACGCGTTCCATTTTATTCCTCCTGGAATATTTTTTGTTTACTAAAAGCTAGGATTTCTAACTCTGCTTTTTCAGGCAAGGATTTTTTTAGCTTTGCAAGGATTTTAATTGACTTTTTTTGCTATATTGATATCCAGGATACAAGGTATAATCTATGATACACAACTTATTGCACGATAAAAAAGTGGTTTTAGCTTCCAGTAGTCCCAGAAGATTAGAATTGTTTAAAATGATAGGACTGCAACCTCTGGTCATTCCAGCTAAAATTGAAGAACCCATAAATGGTGATAAACCGTATCTACAGGTGATGCGCAATGCGAAAAATAAGGCATCCACTATTGCTTCCAGAATGGATAGTGAAACTGTTGTAATAGGCGCTGATACCATCGTGGTTCTGGAAAATAAAATTTTAGGCAAACCAGAAAATGCCCTGCAAGCAAAAGAATTCCTAACTCTACTATCAGGCAAAACTCATAAGGTCTACACTGGTGTGTGCATTTGCTGGAAAACAATTCAAGTTACAAATTATGAACGAAGTCTGGTAGAATTCTCTCCCTTATCCGATACTGATATTGATGCTTATATTGCTACGGATGAACCTATGGATAAAGCAGGTGCTTATGGTGTTCAAGGCTACGGTTCACAATTTATTAAGCGTATAACAGGATGTTACTACAATGTGATGGGATTTCCTATTAATCTATTTTACCGTATGTTATCATCTATATTTGAAAGTATTGCTATAAGTAATCCTGGTTAATTATATGAAATATCTATATAATGCACATATTTATCATAATACTTCATTTGATTCACAACTAACAGGTTTATTGATAGATAGAGATAGAATAGTAAAGTTATGCTTTAATGATAATACAGTATCTCCTGATTGTGAAAAGATTAACTTGAATGGAGCTTATGTCTATCCCGGTTTTATAGATTCACATACTCATTGTTTTTCTGGAGGTTTATATCTCTCTGGTATAGACCTTTCTAAATGCATATCTATAAGAGAGGTTTTAGAATATATATCTAATGCCTTAAAAGATAAGCAACAATATATCTTTGCCTGGCGATTTGATGAAGAAAAGATAGCAGAAAAAAGATTTCCTACGATGAAAGAGCTGGATTCTGTATGTCCCGATCGTCCCTTACTATTACGTAGAATTGATGGTCATTCCTGCATTTTGAACTCCAAAGCTCGGAGTCTTATTCCTGGCATTATAAGTTCAGATGAAATCCTGATTGCGGAAGATAATGATATAGCAGTTAATTGGTTACAAGATAATCTTTCCGAAGAAGAAATTATAGAAGCATATAAAAATGCTGCTAAAGCAGCTTTAAAAGGAGGATTTACCACTGTTCATACTATGATTGGTGATGCTCAAATGAGTAATCAACATTATAGACTCATTCGTGACCATCTTAATGATTTCCCGATAGGTTTTGAACTTTACCCTCAGAGCTTCAATATAACAGATGCTTTAGAGCTTGGAGCAAAAAGAATCGGAGGATGCATTCTGGCTGATGGTTCTATTGGCTCTCATACTGCAGCAATGACTCTTCCTTATAAAGATAAACCTACCAGCGGGATTTTATATCATAACGATGAGTTCTGGCAGATATTTATTGCTCAAGCTCATAAACATAATTTGCAGGTAGCGGTTCATTGTATAGGTGATGCAGCAATTCATCAAATCAATTCAGCTTATGCAATACAAGATAGAGAACAAGTTAAAGAATTGCGCGATGAATTGATTCATTGTGAAGTTACGCCTGATAGTTTAATCCAGGAGATAGCCAAAAGTGGAGCAGTAGCTGTAATGCAACCAGCATTTGATTTACTCTGGGGTGGAAATTCTGGGTTATATGCAGAAAGATTAGGAGAAAGATACAGGATAATGAACAGGTATAAAACTTTATCCCAAAATGATATAACCGTTTGCGGTTCAAGCGATTGGTATATAACAGATATGAATATTGCGATGTCGCTTTATGCTCTTATCCATCATCATAATCTTAATGAAAGGTTAACACCTTGTGAAGCAATAAAGATATACACGGAAAATAACTCCTGGTTGAATCATACAGAAGACAATCTGGGAAAAATTGAAGAAGGATATATTGCAGATTTAAGCATTATGGACACGGATTTCACCAAACCATTTGATTGGAACAAAGTGCAGACTTCGTTAATCGTAAAAAATGGGAATATTTTCTATGTTAATGGTTAAACCAGATTTTACTTCTGAAGAAATACGCGAAATTATCCTCCAGGAAATTAAGTTGCATCCTCGTTCTCATTACCTTGATGTATTCAAATTACTTTATCAAGCCTTTTATGGTCCCTCTCATCTGGAACCTCAGCGTGAAATTATCATCCAGAATATGAATAAAGAAATTAATTCAATGAAGTGGAAAACAGAGATACCCTATCAAGATATTGGTGCAAACAAAGGATTTATAAGGCTCAATCTATTATCAATAATAAGCTTTCCAGATGATTACCTAAAACAAAATTCTAAGTTAATAAATAAAAAGATACCAACTGAGTATTTAACCGGTCTTGAAGATAAGATAAATATTCTTGCAGATTGTATACTACAATCATGCTTTGAAGATGGTATTGATTGGAATGATTGGATTAATAAGTGGGAAAATTGTATACCTCTGGTAAAATCCATTATTTCCCCTACCACTGAAGAAGAATTAATTATAGAAGATTGCTTAACCAAACAGATTATACCAACACATTCTAAGGAATATCGTAAATTATACAATCCTCATTATAGAGTGATTCATCATTCTGTTTTAAAGCATATTGTTCAATAAAAAAGTTTGGAGTAGAAAATTATGGTTCGTGTTCGCTTTGCCCCCAGTCCCACTGGTTATCTGCATATAGGAGGTCTTCGTACCGCTTTATATAACTATCTTTTTGCTCGTCACACAGGGGGAACCTTCATCTTGAGAATTGAAGATACTGATAGAACAAGGATAGTTCCCGATGCTGTAGAAAATCTTATCCGTACCTTACAGAAACTTGACATAACTTTTGATGAAGGACCTGTCATTGGAGGATCTTACGGTCCTTATATTCAAAGTGAAAGATTGGATTTATACAGAAAAGAAGCACAAAAACTTTTAGAAGCAGGTTTTGCTTATCGTTGTTTTTGCACCCCAGAGACTTTAGCTCAAATGAGAGCAGAACAACAAAATAAAGGTGAATTTGTTAAATATGATCGTCGTTGTCTAAGCCTTACTCCTGCAGAAATTCAGGCTAAATTAGCTAAAGGAGAACCTTATGTTCTGAGATTGAAAATGCCTGAAACAAGGATTTTTCGCTTCAATGATATTATTCGGGGAGAAGTTGAAATGGATTCTGCTCAGTCAGATGACCAGGTTATTATTAAATCTGATGGTTATCCCACTTACCATTTAGCCTCAGTGGTAGATGACTATTATATGAATATATCATATGTGATAAGGGGAGAAGAGTGGCTTTCCAGTATGCCAAAACATCTATGGTTATATGAATGTTTTGGTTGGACTCCCCCTCAATGGGTGCATCTTCCTTTAATACTTAATCCAGATCGCACAAAGTTGAGCAAAAGGATGAATGATGTAGCTGTAGAAGATTATCTGGAAAAAGGATATCTAAAAGAAGCGATTATCAATTTTGTTGCTTTACTCGGATGGCATAGTGCTGATGACCGTGAAATATTCAGTCTAGAAGAACTCTGTCAGGAATTCACTCTGGAAAGAGTTAATAAATCTGGTGCTATCTTTGACCTGAATAAGCTTAACTGGATGAATGGTTGGTATCTTCGTAATCTTCCTCTGGATACCATAGTGGAACGGTCAAAGCCATACTTTGAAAAAGAGCATCTCGCTATTCCCGATTCTGATAAACTTACTAAAATAGTTGCTACTGCAAGGGAAAGATGCACTTTACTTTCGGACCTAGTTCAATATTCTAAAATGTTCCTCTGTCCTCAACCCCTAAGTACAGAATCTTTGGATTTTCTTAAAAAAGAAGATTCTCGGAAAGTGCTGTCCTGGTTTCAAAGTCACCTTCCTTCTGGAGGAGATATTGATGCTGAACAGCTAAACCAGCTTGTTCAGCAAGGAATAATGGATTTAGGCTTTAAGGGAAAAGCTTTTTATAAGCCTCTCTATCTGGCACTACTACATCAAGATCACGGACCTGAACTTCCCGCTATATTTTCCATACTTGGTCTAAAAGAAGTTCACCACCGAATACAGGAAGTGCTTGAACTCTAACTTTACGGTTCTTTCGTCTTTAGTCTTGATATATAAGTGGTAGAAAGTTAAGATTAAAACTTTCCAGCATACTATTTCCGCTGATATCAGTTGCAGAAATAGTCAAGACATAAGACCTATAATTTTGAAGAGGTTTTTGGG
>MWCN01000156.1 GCA_002070045.1 Candidatus Cloacimonetes bacterium ADurb.Bin211 | reverse complement strand
ATTATCAAATATCTTCACAAATTCCCGATATTCATAGATATCTCTTGCCTGCTTTTCTGTTATGGGCAACTGCATTAATTCAGCTAAAGATGCTGTATTTAAATCCACCTTGCCTGCTAAAACAGATAGCCCCGCTAGAACGAAGAGTATTATTAATAACTTCTTCATCGCTTTACCTTATAAGTTTTATACTTTTTGAAACTTTGTTTTTTACCATAGATAGCCACATTAAGAATAGCCATAATTCTGTCCAGTTTTTTTTGCTTTGCTTTTTCTGCGCTGTTTTTTTTTCCTTAATATTGATATTTCTATCGTTCTCAAAATTTTTTTAGTTTTTTCAAGAAGGATAGCTAAATTGTTGATTATTTTCACAGGACCAAAAATCTGAAAAAACTGGTTTATTTATACCCAAAAAAGTAAGCAGAAATTATTATAATGCCTATTCAGCAACCAATTTACTGAATACATTATCTAAATTACATTCTAATAGTTTATCAGAAAATGTGTTGAGCAGTTGACATCATTTACAGATACAAAAATCATAAAGAGTAGAAAAAACTTCCTGTCGTTATCAAACTATCGGTTTGTCAAATTGAAAAATATTATAGAGGTAGAATCATCATTCCGACAAAGTTTTGAGATTTATTTTTTAAAAAGTCCTTTTTTCCCTATTTTTTGCTTGACAAAGATAGCGGAGTGCTTTAGTATATATTTTAGATAAGGTAGAGTTTTAGTATGGAAAAGTATAAAAAGATACTAAGTTCATTAAACACACTCTGTTATAACAGAGTGACAATGTTCGGTTTATTGGTTTTAATAAAAAAGTCACTTAATCCGGGAGGATAAAATGCAAAAGAAATTTTTCGTTTTTTTAGTCGCTTTAGTTTGGGCTTTCAGTTTAGCTGGAGCATCAATTTCTTTAAGCCATGTAGGAATTAAAGGCCCGAGTAGTAATCCTGTAATTCCAGGGCAAACTGTCTATATAAAAGTAGATTATTCTCTCACGGATTTTGATGAGGAATTTGGTTCAGTAGATGGTGTTTGTGCCTCTACTTCAGGTCCTTATGATAAAGCAAGAATTTATTGGTACGAAAGTACTGATGGAAGCGGAAGTCCTCTATCTTACACTGATGCTACTGCTTCTCGTATTGAGAGAGGAGGAATAGTAAATTCGGTTACTTATATTGATTCAGTTTCTATTACTTTACCAACTCCTACAGGTGCTGCTGAAAACGCTAATAGTTTTAAAATCAGGGTTAGAGTGTATGGTGATGATGGAGATGCCAATACTATAACATCCAGTTTAGTAACATCTACTGGTTATTTTACCGGATACAGTGCCTATCTTCAAATAAATACTAATACTGCACCTTATGCTACAAATGTTAAAATTACTAATCCGGTATACGCTAAGGTAGGGCAAACTATTTATGGTGATTATGATTATAATGATGACGAAAATGATGAAGAAAGCGGAACCACTTTTCGTTGGTTAATAAGTGACAGTCAATCAGGTACTTATACTGCGATAAGTGGAGCAACAAATAAATCCTATACAATTGTTCAAGCCGATTTAGGAAAATATCTGAAATTTGAAGTTACTCCTAAAAATGCAGTAGAACCGGGAACCGGAACTGCCGTTCTTAGTGATCCTGCAGGTCCGGTTACAGGTTCTCCTGTTTTAGAATTCAATGCCTCTTTTAAGACAATTGCAGAAACATCTGCCAATACTGGAGCTGTTAGTTCCGAGACATATCTTAGGATAGATGCTACAAATACTATTTTTGTTTCTGATATAACAAAAAATGATATTACCGTTCAAAATTTACCAACCGGGCTTGAGGTTAGTGAAGTTCAATGCCTGGAGACATCTAATATCAGGGTTTATCTTACCGGAAATGCTACTGAACACGAATTTGCAGCCAGTAAAAATAATGTTAAAATTACTGTTGATGATGCGAAATTGGTTGGGGTTGCAGGAGATAAACAAACAACTAACAGTTGCACTATTAATTTTACCAACAATCCTCCGAAAAATTTAGCTTTAGATAGGGTAGGCAATAATTATGTTAAAATAACTTGGGTAACACCAGATGGTCTTTTAAGTTCTGGTAGTGGACTGCGTAATTTCTATATCTATCGTAATGATTCATATTTAACGAGTGTGAGTTCTTCTCTTTATAGTTACACCGATAACGGCGTTTCCAATGGGACACAATATACTTATAAAGTTTTAGCAGAATATCTTAATGGCACCGATGAAATGTCTACTGATGTAATATTAGCTACTCCGCTTGCTATCACTGCCTTTTCTTTTAGCAATCCCCCAGCTACAGGAACTATTGATCATACTAATAAAACCATCAAAGTAGCTGTCCCGAATGGAACAGATAGAACTGCCTTAATAGCATCTTTTACAGCAACCGGGGCAATTGTTAAGGTTGGAGAAACAACTCAGACCAGTGGCACTACAGCCAATAATTTTACTAATCCCGTTACTTATATATTAACTACTAATAATGATGCTTCTACTTGTTCTTATGTAGTAACAGTCAATGAGATTCTGGCTACACCCGTAACTGAAGATGGAACTACAACCACTTCCAGTATTCAGGCAAAATGGGGTGCGGTTTCAGGTGCCTCAAGTTATTTACTGGATGTTTCTACCAACAGTTCTTTTTCCAGTTTCCTTCCCGGTTATCAAAATAAGAGTTTAACTTCTACCTCTTGCATTGTTAATGGCCTAAACTATAATACAGCATATTATTATCGGGTAAA
>MWCN01000155.1 GCA_002070045.1 Candidatus Cloacimonetes bacterium ADurb.Bin211 | reverse complement strand
TTTCAGCAAAGTTATTAGAGCATAATGTCTATCATCGGGAAGATGCTATCACTATTATGCAAGGGTTATTCCGTACTATTACCAATACCAACTGGGATGAAGAGCAAATCAAACTTTCTATTACAAACCTTATTGAGTTAAGAGATAAAAGAAAAGCAGAACTGGAGGTAATATCAAAAGATAAAAATCTCAAATATCCGGAAGCCGTTCTCTTTCATATTTCTTTAGACGAATATGAGTCCTTCGGAGCTCAAGTTGGCGTTCTTTCCTCAGAAAATGAGGATATTCGTTCTCTGCGAGAAACGATTATCTATGGTCTAAAGGGAATTTCTGCCTATGGTGATCATAGTGCAGTACTTGGCTATTATGATGATGACCTCAATCAATTCATCTTTAAAGCATTAGCTGCTACTCTTGATGATACTTTAAGCCCTGAACAGTTAACGAATCTGGTCATTAAAACAGGTGAATATGCCGTTAAAGTGATGGAACTTTTAGATAGAGCAAATACTGAAACTTATGGTGTGCCTGAACCTACAAAAGTTAATCTTGGAGTAGGAAATCGTCCAGGAATTCTGGTTAGCGGACACGATTTGAAAGATTTGGCAGAACTTCTTGAACAAAGTGAAGGAGCTGGAATTGATATTTACACTCATGGTGAAATGCTTCCCGCAAACTATTATCCTGCTTTAAAAAAATACAGTCATTTATATGGAAATTATGGCTCTTCATGGTGGCATCAGCTGGATGAATTTGAAAAGTTCAATGGACCTATTCTTATGACTACAAATTGTCTGGTTCCTTTAAGGAAAGAGAACACCTATTTAAACCGTCTTTATACTACCGGTATGACAGCTTATCCGGGAGCGACTCATATTCCAGATAGAGAACCAGGTAAAGCTAAAGATTTCAGTGCAATCATTGCTCAAGCTAAAAAATGCACACCTCCTATAGAATTAGAAAATGGAACCATTGTAGGTGGTTTTAATTATAGGACGGTGCTTTCTATGGCAGATAAAATTATTGAAGCTGTTAAATCGGGAGCCATTAAAAGGTTTGTAGTTATGGCAGGATGTGATGGAAGAATGCCAAGTCGTCAATATTATACTGAAGTAGCAAAGAAACTTCCTTCTGATGCTGTAATACTTACTGCTGGATGTGCCAAATATCGTTATATAAAGCTCAATTTAGGAGAGATAGAAGGTATTCCAAGAGTTCTTGATGCAGGACAATGCAATGATTCCTATTCTCTTGCTGTTATTGCTTTAAAATTGAAAGAAGCTTTTGGGCTGGAAGATATAAATCAATTACCTATCGCTTTTGATATTGCCTGGTATGAGCAGAAAGCGGTAGCTGTACTTCTTGCTCTTCTTTCTCTCGGATTCAAAAATATCCGCTTAGGACCAACTCTTCCAGCATTTTTATCACCTAATGTAGCAAAAGTCATAGTAGATACCTTCGGTTTACAACCTATAACTAATCCAGATGATGATGTGAAAGCTATTATTGGATAGTTAAGTTTATAATGATGAATCAGTTGAGTTGATATCAAAATGGATTGATATCAACTCATTTTATAATGTTAATTATATGATATTTAATAAGATAGTGGTAATAAAGTTATTTTTATGCTTGACAATTCAATATATCAATTTATAAAGTAAATACAGTTTTTGAATATTATGATTAAATTCTCATACCTAAAAAAGGAAAATTATATGAAAGCTAATAACTCAAATCAAATTACATTACCTATAGACGAAAATTTTACAACTTCTTATAAAATAATAATATTGAATAAAACCAAATTTTTGGAAGAGCTAGAAAAGTTAGAGAATTCTGAAAAATTAGACACAATTAAAAATCAAATTATATCCCTAAAAGCAATAATAAATAATTATAGTAATGACTTTATCGGATTGATTAATATTAATATGAATGGTGATACTATTTCTTTACGAACAGATATAATAATAGATGAGTTAGATCAAATACTAAAATCACAGACTTTAGAAAGAGCAAAATATTATATAAAAAGATTAAAAAACAGTATTGATAAGGTAAAAACAAACAAAATTAACGATATTAATTTATTAAAATGGAAAGAATATAATGATGTACTGACGGATAGTTTATGGATTTTTGATAAAAGGGATGCCTCAGGATCTCATTTAGGATGGTACTGGGGCAATTTCATTCCTCAAATTCCTTATCAAATGATGATGAGGTACACCAAAAGAAATGACTGGGTATTAGATTGTTTTTTAGGAAGCGGTACTACTCTAATTGAAAGTAAAAGATTGGGCAGAAATGGCATAGGAATAGAATTAAATCCAAAAGTAGTAGATGAAGCAAAAAAATATATAGATGCTGAACCTAATAAATTTAATGTAATAAGCGAAATTTTAATAGGAGATAGTAGAAAAATTGATTTAAAACCTATTTTAAATAAGTATAATATCAACCAAGTTCAATTGCTTATTATGCATCCTCCTTATCACGATATCATTCAATTTTCTAATGATTCAAATGATCTTTCTAACTCAGAAAATACAGAATCTTTTTTGAAAAAATTTGGAGAAGTCGTTGATAATATGACTCCATTTCTTGAAAAAGGTAGGTATTTAGCCCTTGTAATAGGAGATAAGTATTCAAAAGGTGAATGGATCCCCTTAGGATTTTATTGTATGAATGAAATTTTAAAAAGACCCTATATTTTAAAAAGCATTATTGTTAAAAATTTTGAAGAAACAAGAGCAAAAAGAAATCAAAAAGAACTCTGGAGATATAGAGCTTTAGTTGGTGGATTTTATATCTTTAAGCATGAATATATAATGCTTTTCAAAAAAAATGAGGTAAATAAAAATGCCTTTATTGAGTAAAAAAGAAGTTTTAAACTTAAAACTTAATAGCATTGATAGTAATAATCTAAAATTATTAGCTCAATCTTTAGAAATTTTTGTAAAAAATAAAACTCGGACCAAAATTATTGAAGATATTATTTCTATTAGTTCTTCTATAGATATTGCTTTGATCGATAATTTTATAAAATCTAAATATGATGAAATTATTAAAAATAGAGAAAACCAAATATCTGATAATGATTTAAAACTGGAATTATCTAAAGTTAAAACTTTTTCTTGGGGAATAGTGCAAGGACAGTTAGATCAAAAAATACAAGCTCAATATGTTCGAAAATATATGCATTATGATGAATTAATAAATATAGTAAAATCTAAATTGCATAGTGAAATAACTAATTATGTTATATGCACTTGGTTTAATCATTGGACTACTGTTTTAATTGAGGAACATATTAGTAAACATCCTAAAGTTATTCCAACTCTTAAAAATATAAAAGGTATAGATATATTTTTTGATGGTCAACCTTTTGATTTAAAAATTAGTTATTTACCCAAAGATTATGATATAGAAATCGCATTAAAATATCCTTATCAGTTGGCTAAATGGCTATATGAGAATCAAGGAATTCAAAGATTCGGAGCTGATAATAGATTTTATGTTATATTGTTGGATAAAGATAACCCAGATAAAAGTTGGGAGTTAAAAAGAGATTTTGAGCTTGTTTTTTCTAATATAGATAAATTTTTAGATAGAGAAAAAATATCTTCACAAGATGAAATAATCTTTAGTTATCAGGGAAAAACATATACCGCTGTAACAAAAATTCTTCTCATAACTAAATAAATCTTGGTGTATTGCAATAAATGTAGTTGCTATTTACTCTCCAAATAGCAACTACATTGCTTTCACTACTCCTATTTATATGATATTTAGTAAGAAAGCGTTAACGGTATTGATATTATAAAATTCCTGCTGAGCAAAAAGGCAAATCATCATTGCTATTAACAGAATACCAATGATTAGAAGTTTTTTTATTTTTTCCCCTTAATTTGAAATAGATAACCTTCATTGAAAAATTTATCTTCACAGTTTCTTATCAATTTTAGCATTATCTATACCATATTTCTTATCTTATATCAAATCATTTTCCTTTTCTCAATCTTAGTCAGGCAACATATATGCAAGCCGATATGATTATTTTCTTAACGATTGCAGAATGCCCAATCATCTTTAACTGGTGAACATCATTTATACCTATCATACTTTAAATTTATTTCCTGTAACTTCTTTGAAAGGTCTGAACTTTATGATAAATCTCAGTTGTTGAGTTATCTAAAATCTTTTTATCCTTATCCTGTTCTTTCTCTTTCTTTGTGGTTGTAACTGTCTTAGGAACTGATTTAACTTTAGTTGTCTTCTCTAAGCTATCAGGTTTATTACCAGTTTCTTTCCCTGAAGGTGGTGCAGGAGTGTATCCAGCATTACTATATCCATATCCCTGTCCTGCAGGAGGTTCATTATGTCCTCCAGTTCCATTACCACTATAACCACCCCCGGGAGGTGTGGGAGGATTATGTCCGGGATGAGGAGGAGGTGGTGGATTATGTCCGGGATGAGGAGGACAGTTTCCGTGATGGTGATTGTCTGGATGATGATGTGGATGATGTAAATATCCTCCTGGAGGAGGTGGATACCAGAAGATTCCAGGATAGTAATAAAAAGCCAGGGGAATAGGACGATAACATAATAGAGAATAGTGTATGCAGATAGAAGTATAACACCTGTCATAATCATGTTTTAATTGGAAAGTAAAGACAGTTGGATGTTTTAGAGCATCTTTCTCCTTTGTATAGAGGAAAGGAACAAAAATAGTCTTCTTTAAAGGAATATATCCCTCTTTAGTAATAATGATATTTATCTTTCTTCCCGGTATTCCTTCCTGAAGAACCATATATTCATCCATCATAACTGGATATACAGGACTGGGAGTTTTACAAAGGTAAAGGTCTATATCATAAAGAGAGACATCTGCATCTGAAGGCTTAGTTTTGATTTGGAAAGCTCCAAACATATCATCTGCACATAGCAGAACTATGCTTAGGAACATACATATGACTAAAAGCCACTTCTTATTCATTGTTTCCTCCTTGCAGGAGTGATATTCTATAACTTAATACTCTATATTTTTCATATACTGCAAAAAATAATTATGGTGCTCTATCAATAAGAGATTCTTATACTTATTCAAGTGTTTCTGTATTAATCAGATATGATACTTGCTTTTCATTTTAAACTGTTTGAAACATACTTATTTAAAATTAGTGAAAAATTTAGGGATTAGAACCAGGGAATACTATATAAAAACTGAAGAAACAATGAGTTTGTAAGATAGTTAGAGAGGTTAAACAAAAAAGTTGACTTTTTAGTCATCTCTGAATTAATGAACATATATTCATTAAATAGAGGATATAATGTTAGCTAAATGTAAGTGTAAGAATATACCTAAGGCAAAATTGACTGAAATTATAGACGGTCTTCCAGAAGAGACTATTATAGACCAGCTTTGTGAATTCTTCAAGGTTTTTGGTGATAGCACCAGATTGAAAATATTGTATTTTCTTTCTTGCAATGAATTTTGCGTAGCAGACCTATCAAATTTAGTAAGGATGCAACAATCTGCAGTTTCTCATCAACTTCAGACTTTGAGGCTTCATCGTCTGGTAAAATGTCGTAAAGAAGGGACAACTTCTTATTATTCTCTGGATGACAATCATGTTCAAGAAATTTTTGGTATAGCATTGGAACATATTAATGAAGGTTTAGTAAAATGACCATAAAAGAATACGATATAGAGAATTTGCATTGTGCAGAATGTGGTAGTAGAATTGAAGCTGGAATAGAGAAATTACCAGAAGTAGAAAGTGCTAATCTTGATTATGAGCATAAAAGGCTTTCCATAAAGTATCACCAGGTAGTTGATGACCCTTTATCGCGCCTTTATCAAGTTGCTTCTAACATTGATCCTGGAGTAGTCTTCATTCTTCATCCGGTTAGTATGAGCAGTAAACTATCCTCTTTATTCTGGGTATTTTTAGGGATAGGTGCAGGATTGCTAATAGCTGGAGAATTTCTTCCTTATACTTTTCAACCCTGGATGGGAATACTGGGATGGTTTTTAGTAGGACATAGAGTATTAGCACAAGCGATAAAATCCCTTGCCCAGAAAAAGGTTTTTACTGAACATTTTTTGATGAGTTTAGCCACTATTGGAGCTCTTATTTTAGGTGAATATCTTGAGGCTGGTGCAGTGATGATTTTTTATGAGTTTGGTGAATGGTTGGAAGATAAAGCCCTGGAACATTCTCGCCAAATGATAAAAAATAAACTTAATATAAAGACGGAAATTGCTCATTTAAAAACGGAAGATGATGTTCAGGATAAGCCTTTATCTGCTATATCTGCAGGAGATGTTATTATCGTATATCCCGGTGAAAGAATCCCCCTTGATGGCACAATCATAAAAGGTGACAGCACAGTGGATACCTCTTCTTTAACTGGAGAAAGTGAGCCTCTTTATGTGGGAAAAGGAACTGAGATTTATGCTGGTTTTTTAAATAATTCTGGAATGCTGGAGCTTCAAGTAAAGAGTGTTGCTTCTGAAAGCACTATAAGTCGTATCCTGAAACTAATAGAGAATGCTGGGGCAGCCAAATCACCTCAAGAAAAATTTATTACCCGCTTTGCCAGAATTTACACTCCTGCCGTTGTAGGTGCAGCATTGTTAGTCTTTCTTATTCCAACTTTATTAGGCGCTGAAGCAGCTATATGGTTTAAACGTTCACTGGTATTTCTAATTGTTTCCTGTCCCTGTGCTCTGGTTATTTCTGTTCCTCTAACTTTTTTTCTTGGTATTGGTATCGCTGCAAAAAAAGGAATAATAATTAAAGGAACCAGTTATCTGGATATATTAAGACAGGTACGAACCTTAGTTTTTGACAAGACAGGAACACTAACCACCGGTGAAATGCAAATTGAAAAAATATATGTAAATGGCGATTTTGATCCAGAAGTTTTATTAGAGGTTCTCTGGCTTTGTGAATATAATTCATCTCATCCCTTTTCTCGGGCAGTAAAAAAAGCCTATCAGGGTAAATTTGATAGTCAGCAGGTTAAAGCTTATTCTGAATTTCCTGGTAAAGGGATATTGCTTGTTTATGGAAAAGATAGATTGGTTGCAGGTTCGGAAGAATTCTTAACTAATATGGGATTTCTGGATTTGATTCATCCACCCCATCAAAGTGTAGTGCACCTCGCCAAAAATGGGTTCTATCTTGGTTGTATAACTTTTTCCGATGAAGTTAAACCAGGTATGAAAGAGGCAATAGGACGGCTGAAAAAGCAGGGTATAAAGAAAACAATAATGCTTTCGGGAGATAGAATTCCTAAGGCTGAAAAAGTAGCTCAGGATCTCGGAATTGATGAATTTTATGCTGAACTACTTCCAGAAGAGAAATTGGCTAAACTGGAAGATATAATTAATACTAATGAAGGAAAAACTGCTTTTGTAGGTGACGGACTGAACGATGCTCCTGCACTTGCTCGAGCAGATGTAGGAATTGCTATGGGTGGTATTGGTAATCAAGCATCTATTGAAAGTGCTGATATTGTCTTATTAAATGACCGACCTCAGCAATTAGTAGAAGCATTTATTTTATCACGCCAAACAGGAAATATGGTCACGCAAAATATAGTTCTTGCCTTAGGTATCAAAACATTAATTATGCTTTTAGGAGTTTTTGGAATAGCTGGACTCTGGGAAGCAGTTTTAGGAGATGTGGGTGTTACTATTTTAGTGATATTCAATTCCTTGCGCTTGCTAAGATACAAAGCCGATACTTGACAAAAACATTTCTTTATGATTAATGGCTAAAATAATGTAATAATCTGGAGTTGGAATGCAGATAATAATCACTTTACCTGACGGTTCAAAAAAAATATATGACCATCCTGTAACTGCGATACAGGTAGCGGAAGATATAAGTCCCCGTTTAGCGGAAGAAGCAATTTGTGCAGAAGTAGATGGAAAACTCGTAGATCTGGATTACCTGATTGACCATAATGCACGGTTAATCATCCATACCTTTAAAACAAAAGAGGGAAAAGAAGTTTACTGGCATAGCACAGCTCATTTAATGGCTCAGGCTGTTAAACAGCTATTTCCTCAAGTCAAAGTGGCTATAGGACCAGCCATAGAACAGGGATTTTATTATGATTTTGATAAGGATGAGCCTTTCACGGATGAAGAGCTTCAACAGATTGAAGAAAGAATGATTATGCTCAGTAAAGAAAATCTTCCTTATACAAGACAGGAATTAAGC
>MWCN01000154.1 GCA_002070045.1 Candidatus Cloacimonetes bacterium ADurb.Bin211 | reverse complement strand
CTGTACTATTAGATTTAGTCCAATTATCATCGTTAGAAATAGAACTTAAAGCTGAAGCTTTTGATTCTATTATTTTTTCATTTGTATAATAACCATTATTATATGTTGAAGCAAAACAATGAGCTGTTGTACCATTAGTTAATCCAGTTGGTAAATAACTTGTATTTGATGTTATAGTTCCAGTAGTAAGCCATGGGGAAGAGGAAAAAGCATAAATTAATGTAGGTGAAGAGGAACTTCCTTGATACACGATTATCTGATCTCCTGCAGTAGCAAAAGCAGGGGATCCTGAGGAGGATATAGTGCCTTGGGTGACAGTCCAATTTGTGCCATCGGAGGTTACTGTAATTATAGTACCTTTATTAATGCCTTCAGAAGGTACAATCCAGGTTAATGTTCCTTCATTAGAACTAAGATTATTATCATCTGTCCAGCCATTATCAGTAAATTTTATTTCCGTTCCTCCTAATATATTGGTGAGAGCTATAAAAGCGAATTTATCTGGATTATCACTTTGGAAACCTAAGATAGCAATATCACCAGCAGCCAATATCTGCTGGGTCAGGGTTTTTCCACTGGTTTGCGGTACATTCCCATCAGTTTTATAATTTATAGCTGAGCCACTATTGGTATAAGGATAAATTTTAAAGTAATAGGTAGTGTTTTCAGAAAGACTGGAAAAAGTGCAGGTTTGAGTTCCTTGAGCAACATTTTTAACTAAAGTAGCATCACTTTCAGGAGTACCATCTACTGGAGCTGTTATAGCATCAAAACTAACATTACTTCCCTTAATTAAGTATCCATCAGGTGCATATTTTGAAGCATCACTCCAGGTTAAAGTTAAAGAAGTTTTTGTAACTGAACTACAGATAAAATTGGTTACATGATTAGCAGGTTCAGGCTTGTAAACAGTTCCACTACAGGTAACACTCTGAGAAGTAGCACCTTGAGAGGCGCAAGTTATCGTCTCATCAGTACTATAAGTACCTGGTTCCAGTCCTGCTTTCATTCTCACATATACCGTAGCAGAAACACTGCCATCTGAAGGAGTATAAGTTAAGGAATGTACAAAGGATCCACCGCTGGTAGAAGATATCTCAAAATGTTTATCAGAATCTATGCTGACAGTTAGATTTGAGGTAAGATTAGACCCTGTTAAAGAAAAACTTTGTTCACTGGAAGGACCAGAACCAGTAACATAAGAAAATCCTGTAAGAGAAGCTGGGTCTACAGAAATTGTAGGATTAGTAGGAGTACCACCTCCAGCTACCATAACAGTGATATTATCAAAAAATGCAATTGAATCGCCTCCAGTAGAGCCTTGCCAGTAACCACCCATATAATCAAGATTAGTTGATGAAGTATATGTATTATCAGTAGTAGTTCCTTGGGTAGTTAATGTTCCTGCCATTGGATTGGAAAATCCAGTTGTACCATCATTTCTTAAGAATAATTCCCAGGTATTATTGGAAGGGTCATAGGTAACTTTAATACTTAAATATTCATTTCCGAAATCTGTTAAACCTGAAGTGTTACTGGTAATTAAATTTGTGGATGTGCCTAAACCACTTGAATATTTTATTAATCTTATAGGATCTGTTGATCCAGATCCACCTAAAGCAACAGCATAACCCGTACCAGTATCACGAGTAGTATTAGAAGTTCCAGCCAGAATAAAAGCTACTCCATAACTAGTAGATCCAAAACCGCCTGGATTCGTTTTGCTTTGTCTCATATTAAAATACCAGGTGACTATACCAGGATTTGAGGATAAGGTTTTGTTATAGGGTGATCCAAATCCACCTGTAGAAGTATAAGCAAGAACCCAACCAGCTGCATTTGATGATGAACTTGCATCATTGGTCAATTCTAACTGATTATTATAACGTCTTGCACCCCAATCTGCTCCACTTCTATTAACATAAAAACTACTGGAACCAATCTGACCACTAGTGGTCCATGATTCACTCAGATTAGTTGAAAAATCATCTGAAAATACAGTGGTTTGAGCAAAAATAACTCCTATAATAAATAGGAAGGTTATAAAGACAAAAAGTTTTTTCATTTTTCTTACCTCACTGTCTTAATTTTATCATATACTTATACAATATTCAGTATTACTAATTTGTCAAGTTTTTTCACACATTTTTGATATAATCTTAGCAAAATTTCTGACATAAGTATATTAATGAATTTAAACCTTGGTATATAGTGTTTTAGTTAATATTGTTCTCTGCTCTTTTGGGAGAAAATGACAAAAGAAAATATATAGGAGGGATTTTTTGAAATTTGTTATCTGTATTCATAAATCATCCAGCCATCTTTTCCTAAAGCGAGGAAGATTAAATCATTTCCCAGGGCTATATCATAGACAGACATAGCTGGATAGAGGGTATTGAGGTCTTCTATTTTTAAGGGATTTTTGATACCGTAGATTTTCACGCCACCTTGGCCTAATGCTACAAAGAGTCGGTCGTTATAGATTTCCAGGTCTTGAATTTCATTAGAGAGATACATCTGGTTAATCAAACGGGGATGTTTCATATCGGCAACATTGATAGCGAGGAGTTTTTTTCCTGCACCAATCCAGATGATATTGCCATATTTAGCCAGAACCGTTGCATCA
>MWCN01000153.1 GCA_002070045.1 Candidatus Cloacimonetes bacterium ADurb.Bin211 | reverse complement strand
CCTAAACTAACTTTTTCGTAAAAATAATTAAAAAGGAGTTTTTATTATGAAAAAAGTATTATTAATTTTAGTCCCTCTATTTATATTAGGGACTTTATTAGCTGCGCCATTGAATGAGGGTTTTGAAAGCCCTACTTGCCCTCCAAGTGAATGGACAATTAGATATGCAAATCCAAATCCTCCAAGTGGGAACTTAATGACACACTCCACAACTTATGCTCATTCAGGAGATAGATCTTTCAGATTCTCATCTTTTTCATCTGGTGCGCCATATGACCAATATTTGATTACCCCACAATTATTAGTAACTGAAGGAGATCAGACTGTAAGTTTTTGGTATAGAAAACACAGTACTTATTACGATGAAGTATTCAGAGTAGGTTGGTCTTCAACGGGAACAGAAATTACTAATTTTACCTGGAGTAGTGATATTACAAATGCTTCCACATCTTGGCAACAATATTCAAAAACCGATCTTCCCGTTGGAACCAAGTATGTGGCAGTGCATTATAAATCAAATTATCAATATTATCTCTATATTGATGACTTTGTTGGTCCTGAGGTATATGTTAGTGGTCCGCCTAATCCTGCGGTTTTAGTATATCCTCCTAATAATAGCTACGCCTTTCTTGATGCAACTTTAATCTTAACCTGGCAAAGTGGTGGTGGCAGTCCTACTGGTTATGATGTATATCTGGATACAGTTGATGGCAGCACTAAGGTTAAAGACCATACTGAACAGACAACTACAACATATACACCAACTAACTTACAAGCAGGAACCACCTATTTCTGGAAGGTAGTACCCTGGAATAACAATGGTCCTGCAGAAAATTGTCCTGTCTGGAGTTTCAAAACACCTACAACAACTCAATTAGCAGAAAGCTTTGAAGGTACATCTTTCCCTCCTGCTGGTTGGTCTAATCCTGGAGGTTGGACAGCAAGTACATCACAATACAAACATGGAACTAAAAGTGCTTATAAATCAGGTTCTACCTCTACTCAGTATATTCTTTCAACTCCCAAATTAACAATAACATCAGGTAGTACTTTAGAATTCTGGTCAAGATGTGATGTTGCCGGAGCAAATCTCCAAGTTGTCTATTCAACCAATGGTACAACTTGGCAACAGATTGGAAATGATGTTATACATACAGTTTCAAATACCTGGTATCATACTATAGCACCATTAGATTCATTACTTAGTGTTAAAGATGTAAATTATTATCTTGGTTTTAGAACTGGCAAAAAGAGTGGTGTTCCTTATTATTATGTTGATTGTGTTTTTGGACCCGAGATAGTACAGGCAGCTCCTGATCCAGCCGTGCTTGTTTCTCCTTCAAATGGTGGATGGGCTTTCCTGGATGATACCCTATCTTGGACCAGTGGTGGTGTAGTAAATGGTTATAAATTGTATATAAGTCCAGATGCTACGGTTGATGAAGATGATTTTATTATAGATCAGACTACCACAACTTACAAATTATCCGATTTGCAAACACTGGAAATTGAGTACGACCATACTTATTACTGGAAAGTAGTCCCCTATAATGAAAATGGTCCTGCAGAAGGTTGTCCTGTCTGGAGTTTCAAGACACCTACAACAACTCAATTAGCAGAAAGCTTTGAAGGAACTTTCCCTCCTGTAGGTTGGTCTAATCCAGGAAGCTGGAGTAGTTCTACAAGCTATGCTAAACATGGAACTAAAAGTGCTTATAAATATCCATATGATACTGCTCAATATTTATTGTCTACTCCTAAATTAACTATTATTAATGGCAGCACCTTAGACTTTTGGTCCTTATGCTCAAGTACAAGTGGAAACCTTCAGATTGTATACTCCTCTAATGGAACCCAATGGAGCCCATTATCAGGTGGTAGTATAACTTTCACCTCAACCTATACCTGGTATCACAATGTAATAGATTTGAGTTCATTAGCTTCAGGTAAACCAGAAAGTAATTATTACCTGGGTTTCAGAATAAGTGGAGCTTCTTATGCTTCATATTATGTTGATTGTGTTTTTGGACCCGAGATAACTCCCGAAGCACCTGGGGCACCAACCTTAGTCTCACCAGCTAATAATGCTACAAATATAAGTATTACTCCTACTTTTAACTGGAATGCAGCTACTACTGGCGGTGTGCCTGATGGATTTAAGGTTTATTGCGGTAATCCTATAGATTATAATAATCCTATTGCCACTGTCCCCCGAACCCAAACGAGTTATACCATTCCTGGAAACAGTGCTCTTGCTTATAATACTACTTACCAGTGGACGGTTTCTGCCTATAAAGAGGGTTTTGAAGAAGTATTTGCTACAGAACCATGGAATTTCACTACTCTTCCTACCATAACAGCATTTCCTTATACTGCTGGCGATTTTGAGACTGGTTCTTTACCACCTAATTGGGTAGCTACAGAAGCTGTAAGTGGTTCTTCGGTTCATTGGGCAGCTAAATCTGGTTCCACCACTCATGGTATTACCCAAGCACACGGTGGAACATATTATGGTTGGTTAAACTGTTATTCAGCTTCTACTACTTATAATCCCTATTATTTAATTACTGCTCCTATTGATTTAAGTGCCACCGAAAATCCCAAACGCCTTAATTACTGGTATTGGATTGGAACCAATAGTTTCCCCCAAACAGCAGATTATCCCTTATGTGTAGATATTTCTACGGATAATCAAGCAAGCTGGACAAATCTGTATAATCATTCCAAAACAGAAAATCTTAGCAACTGGTATCAAAATAGTATAGCTCTCACTAATTATAATGATGATATTGTATATATTAGATTCAGAGCTTATAGCAGTTATGGATATAATGAAACAGATATGGGATTAGATGATATAGTAATAGAAGGGATCCCTCAAAATCCTGTTTTCTATTATACTCCTACCAGCATTAATTTTGGAGAAGTAGCTCACGGTGTCCAAATCGGTCCTAAATATGTTACAGTAACTAATAATGGTGGAGGTAATTTAAATATTATACCTGCTGATTTGACACTCTTTGGTGATAACTATCAGGAATTCTCTTACACTTTCAGTGAAGTTAATTTAGGACCGGGCCAATCTACCAATATCCCCATCTATGTTACAGCAACCACGGTAGGTCCTATTTCCGCTACTTTACGGATAACCTACAATGGAAATAATTATGATGTAGCTTTAAGTGCTATAGGCTTACCAGCTGGTATAGTTGTTATTGGAACGGGAACGGAAGATCTTCGTCTTCCCATCGAACCCTGGTATGGATATAACTACAGTCAAAGCATCTTTCTGCAAAGTGACATTCAGGTAACAAATAGATATATAGAAAAGATATATTATTATTGGAATGGTGCTGCAAGTGCAGAAAATAGTAATGATTGGACCATTTATATGGGCAATACTGATTTAACAGAATTTGCTGATGAAAATTCCTGGGTAACTGGACTTACTCAAGTATTTAGTGGGATAGTGGAATTACCTAATGTTCCTGGTTGGATAGAAATTAACTTAGAACAACCATTCTTCCATACCAATCAAAACTTGATAATAGCTGTAGATGAAAATTCAGATTCTTATGACGGTGATTCGGAATTCTTTTATTGCACTTCTACTGGAGCTAAAGGATTTCGTAGTATACTTTATTATAATGATGATATTAACCCTGATCCTGCTAATCCGCCAACTAATACTTATTCTAATTATGCTATTACCGGTTTCCCTAATCTGAAGTTACAATTCCAAGAAGAGCAACCCCCTCTACCAGTGGTACTCACCACATTTACTGCGGTAATAAGTTCTGATAATTTAGTAGAAATCAGCTGGATAACTCAAACTGAGACCGGAATGGTGGGCTATTATATCTACCGTTCTACTAGTGAAACTCTGGATAATGCCATTGCTGTAAGTGATATGATTGAAGCTCTCAATACTGCAGAACAGCATACTTATAAGTTCATTGATAGTGAAATCTATGACTCAGGAACTTATTATTACTGGTTACAGACTGTAGAAATGGGTGGAACTGTTAGTTTCTATGGTCCTGTCTCGGTTTATTATACCAGTGCTCAGGACAATCCTATTCCGGAAATACCTAAAGTGACAGAGCTAAGATCCATCTATCCCAATCCCTTCAATCCAGTTGCTTATATACCCTATAGTCTGGCAGAAGAATCGGATGCTCATTTCTACATCTATAATGTCAAAGGACAGCTTTTGCGTCATATCTATGTCGGACCTAAGAATCCAGGTTACTATCAGATTAGCTGGGACGGCAAAGATATTAATGGCAAAGCATGTGGTAGTGGTGTCTATTATATTATTATGAAGGCTGGTAAACAGACCTTCCAACGTAAAGCGGTGTTAATGAAATAAACTCCTTTTTAAAAATAGATAAAGACCCGGCTTTCTATGCCGGGTCTTTTATTTATTATTTAGTAAGATATCCTTTCTAACCATATAAATTTTAACCTTAAATAGAACATTGTAAATAAAAAGAACTATAGGTTCTGGTAGTTGAGAACTTCTATCCAATTGATTAAGATATCTTGATATTTTTATCTTCGTTTCATCTGGTAAAAAAATAATGCACCTAATTAAGATTTTATGAGATGGATTTATTATAATAAAGAGTGAAAAAATCTTTTCTCCTACCTTTTATCTTCTCTCGCTTATTAATTTCTTAACCATTGTTAATTACCAGATATGCAATAAGATTTAAATTTGAAATAAAATATTGAGAGCACCCCAAGAAAAAAACTTGACAAATAACACATACTTTTAATTTGTTAAATATGTGATTTGAGTTATTAATATAATATAAAAAAACTTGTTTAACCGGTAAGAACTAAGCGAGTAAAAAAGGTGACAGGTATGAAGAATCAAGTATTGTTTTCTATATTTAAAAATAAGACAAGGAGGAAAAAAGAAAAAAGTAGGTTTTTAAT
>MWCN01000152.1 GCA_002070045.1 Candidatus Cloacimonetes bacterium ADurb.Bin211 | reverse complement strand
TTCTATCCAGGTCTTCACCACTCGCCCTGATACGGTCTATGGAGTCACTTTTATGGCTCTTCCTCCGGAACATCCTCTGGTGCAAAAATGGCTGAAAGAAGCATCAGAAAATATAGCTCTTAAAGAGTTCTGCGAAAGAGTTATAAACGAAGATAAAATCTCTCGGGAAGCTGTTGATACTATTAAAGAAGGAATGTTTTCCGGTCGCTACTGTCTCAATCCTTTGAATGGAGAAAAGATTCAAATCTGGGTAACTAATTATGTGGTTATGGATTATGGAACTGGAGCCGTGATGGCTGTTCCTGCTCACGATGAAAGAGATTTTGAATTTGCTCGCAAATATGGTATTCCAATAAAATTGGTAATACAGAATCCCGAACAAACACTTAATGTAGAAACAATGGAAAATGCCTATATAGAACCAGGTATTATGGTTAATTCTGGTCCATTTGACGGGATGAATAGTGAAGAAGCTAAAAATGCTATTTCTCAACTGCTGGAAGAAAAGGGATATGGAAAGATTACCTCTGTTTATAGATTGAGAGATTGGTGCATTTCCCGTCAACGTTACTGGGGAAATCCTATTCCTATTATATACTGTCCTAATTGTGGAATAGTGCTTGTTCCAGATGAAGATTTACCCGTATTACTACCAGATAATGTTCAGGTCGGAAAGACCACTCGCAATCCTTTACTTTCAGTTCCAGAATGGTATAATGTAAAATGTCCTCAATGTGGAGCAGATGCCCGAAGAGAAACCGATACTATGGATACTTTTGTAGATAGTTCCTGGTATTATGCTCGTTATACTGATCCTTACAATGATAAAAGACCCTTTGATCCGGATAAAGCCAATTTCTGGCTTCCTGTAGACCAGTATATCGGTGGAATAGAACATGCCTGTATGCATTTGCTTTATGCACGTTTCATCTGTAAATTTATGCGTGACCTGGGCTGGCTAAAATATGATGAACCTTTTCTTCGTTTGCTCACACAAGGGATGGTGCTAAAAGATGGTGCTAAGATGAGCAAATCCAAAGGCAATGTGGTAGATCCCAATTATATTATTGACCGCTATGGAGCAGATACTCTCAGAGTTTTCTTGTTGTTTGCCTCTCCTCCAGATAAAGATGTTGAATGGAGTGATGAAGGTATTATGGGTGCTTTCCGCTTTTTGAATAGAATCTGGAGATTGATGGATGAAAATCTGGAACTGATTAAAAAGGGGATAAAGCAGGAACCAGATTACAATCAAATTTCTCCAGCTATGCGAAATTTACTTTATAGCATACATAAAACTATCAAAAAATGGAGAGAAGATTGTCTGGATAGGATGCAATTCAATACTGCCATTGCAGCAGTTATGGAACATCTGAATAACTGTCTCGCTATAAAAGAAGTGAAAAAGCTTTCAGATAATGACCAGGCAATTTTTGCCCAAGCTTGTGTTATCTTCCCTCAATTGATTTATCCTTTTGCGCCTCATATAGCTGAAGAAATCTGGCAAAAACTTGGAAATGAAAAGCTTCTTCACGAAGCTGGCTTACCCAACTATGAAGAACATTTTCTTAAACTGGATAAAATAACCTATGTAATTCAAATAAATGGAAAACTTCGGGGAAAGATAGAAGTTGAACCAGATATTAGTGCAGAAGAGCTTAAGAAACTTGCTCTGGAAGTAGAAAATGTAAAACATTACATATCCGATCGGGAAATTCAAAAGATTATTGTTGTTCCCGGAAAAATGGTCAGTATTGCTGTGGGGAAATAAGCTAAAATTGATTATATTATAATTATAAAAAAAATTCAGGAGGAATAAATGTGCTATCATAATGAACCTTATCGACATAATGATTATTGTTGTGGTCACGAACACCATCAGAGCCACTTTAATAGCCCTCATCATCATTGTTGTTGTCATCCTCATTATCATCACAGCTGTGAGGAAGAAGATTATTGCAGTTGTGAAGAACCTTATTCTGAACACCATAAAGAGCATCATCACCATCATCACGAAGCACCACATTTTGCTCATTACTATGAATGCTGTTCTCAACCCTCAAAAGAAAAACTGCTGAAATTTAAAAAGCATCTGGAGAGAATCATTCAAAAGATTGACCAGCAACTGGCAGAAGAGGAAGAATCGGAAAACTAATGGAAGCAAATCAGGAAAAAGAAATTCAAGCCAATTTGGATAAAATCCATCACAGGATAGTTGTTTTAAGTGGTAAAGGTGGAGTAGGTAAAAGCTTTATTGCCACCAATCTTGCTTATGGCTTAGCTTTACAGGGGAAAACAGTGGGTCTACTTGATGTTGATATTCATGGTCCTTCTATCGCTAAACTTACCAATATAGAAGGTAAATCAATTCCTATGGACCCTGAGAGTGGAAAACCTACTCCCATCCCTGTTCTTTCTAACCTATATGTTCTCACTTTAGCCTCTATTCTTGATTCGGAAAGTACAGCAGTTATCTGGAGAGGTCCAATGAAATTAGCTCTAATCAGACAATTTTTCAGTGATTTTGAATGGAAAGAGCTTGATTATTTGATTGTAGATTGTCCTCCAGGAACAGGTGATGAACCTTTAACCGTAATTCAGACCTTAAAGAAAGTGGATGGCATAGTGATTGTTACCACTCCTCAGGATTTAGCCATTCTGGATGTGAAAAAGACAGTTGATTTTGCTGAGAAATTGAATGTTCCTATAATTGGTATAGTGGAGAATATGAAATATTTTCGCTGTCCTTATTGTGGTAAGACCACTCAAATATTTACTGGTAATCAATTGGAAAGCTTAGTATTTGAGCATTCTCTGGATATTCTGGCTGAATTGGAAATGGACCCTGATATTTCAAAATCTGCAGATGAAGGTAAGCCTTATATCTATTTTTATAATAAAAAAGATTCTGCTAATGCTTTAATGAATGCGGTCTTGAAAATCATTGAAAAAGTAGAAGTTCAAAATAATCCAGATAAAAGAGATAAAGCATTTGACAATTATGAGTAAATGAAAAATTTGGTATTCACAATATCGTTTTAAAATTAAGGAGTAAGATAGATGAAAAAGGGAATTCATCCCAAATATGATGTTGCCACGGTACATTGTGTTTGTGGCAATACTTTTCAGACTCGTTCAACTAAGGGTGATTTACAGGTAGAAATATGCAATAAATGCCATCCCTTCTACACTGGAAAACAAAAGATAATTGATAGTGCAGGACGAGTTGAAAAATTTATGAAGAAATACAATCTGAAAACAGACGAAAAATAGTTAAAAAAATACTATAACGCCATTTCGCTGCAAAAAAAGAGCTGGAGAAATGGCGTTTTTGTATCCAGATTAAATATCATTAAGGAATTATATGGAGCAGAAAAAGGAAATAAATGTCGGTGGACAAGCTGTTATTGAAGGTGTGATGATGAGAGGACCTGATGTGATAGCTACCGCTATTCGTAGAAAAGACGGAAGTATTGAATTGTTT
>MWCN01000151.1 GCA_002070045.1 Candidatus Cloacimonetes bacterium ADurb.Bin211 | reverse complement strand
TATTCATATATTATCTATTGTGAAGTGAGGAGGGGGAAATTATTAAATTTTTTATATAATTAAATAAAGAATACACTTCTATAGCTATAGCTAAGCTTAGAATAAGAGAGATAAATTATAAATAAAAGGAAAGAATTAGAAGAATTGGTATATAGAGTAATTTTTTTCATTATAAAAGAATGGACTAATTATATTTTTTGGAGTTGAAGTGTAAATTTATGGATTAATTTTAATATTGGCTAGTAAAAAGTAATTCCTTTTATGATTTTTTTTCTTTTTTTATCTCCCTAAATTCAATTTTCCTTCAATATTTTACTTTTGAATCAAAATGTTGGGTTATCTTTTTAATCTAAAAATTTTGGTATACAGAAAGTTTATTGTAAATTGAATACAGATGTACTCTTTTATGAGAAATAACAAACGAATCAGAAAATTTATTCTTTTTCTCTGAAGGGGTTTCAGGCTAAACACAACGGGGTAATTATAATTATATAAGGTGGACTTATCCCAAAATTATGAGCCTCTGACAAAGAGATAAGGAAAAGAAGAACACTTCATATTTATGAGATACTCTTATTCAAGAGGGCTATTGTACATCCTGTGCTCGCGTGACAACTTTGTCCTAGAAGGGAGTTGAACACCCTGTCCTTGCGTAACACACCCTTTTATTGATGGGCATTGAATAGCATTCAGGATATCTGTATACTTTCTTTAAATATTTAATATATATAAATATTATGCTTTGAACTTGATGATAGTCTTATTGATTGACTTCAGGGATTTTGGGCTTGACAATTAAATAAGTAAGTTTTTGTTGGATAAAAATTCGGGGTGTAGCGCAGCCCGGTTAGCGCACTGGTTTTGGGAACCAGGAGTCGGAGGTTCAAATCCTCTCACCCCGACCATAAGAAAAAAGAATTAGGGCGCTTAGCTCAGTTGGAAGAGCGCATGCCTTACACGCATGATGTCGGGGGTTCGAGTCCCTTAGCGCCCACCATATTTTTATTATTCTAATCTGGATGACAAATGAAAATAGCTATAACTGGTGCAAATGGTTTCGCAGGCAGCAATTTCGCTAATTACTTCCATTCACAAGGAAACGAAGTTAGGGGAATTGTTCGTCCTCAAGCAGACCTCAGTTTACTGGACTCAAATCTGGATATTCAGGTCACGGATTACAATTCCAAAGAAGAGTTAAAAAGGGTTATGGAAGGTGTAGATGTCCTTATTCACAATGCAGGTGCCGTAAGAACTCATACTTTTATGCAAATGATTGAAGCTAATGTGGGAACTACTAGAAGGGTGATGGAAGCGTTTAATGCTATGTCGGAAGGGAAAAGATTTATCTATATAAGTTCACAAGCGGCTTCTCATCCCACTAAAGATATGGAATTAGCTAAAGAAGAAGAACTATCAGCACCGGTTGATTGGTATGGCAAAAGCAAACTTCTGGCAGAAAAAATTATTCAAACAGAATGTGCTAAAGAATGGGTTATCGTGCGACCTTGCTCAATTTACGGACCAGGTGAGAAGGATTTTTATCAGGTTTTTAAAGTAGTGCAAAAAGGGATAAATTTCCATATAGGAAGAAAACCTCAATATATGAACCTTATCTATGTGCGAGAACTGGCACAATTTCTGGAACTCTGTGTAGTTAAAGAAAATGCAGCCGGAGAAATCTTTTTTGCTTCTGACGGTGAAATCTACACACAACAAGAATTTATGCGCCTTATAGCAGAAATATTAGAAGTAAAAACCATTGAGATAGCCGTTCCTGTTTCACTGGCTAAAGCTGCCTTTTATGCGGGAGAAGCATTTGAAAGGATAACAGGTAAAACCACTCTCTTAAATAAGCAAAAAATGAAAGAAATTATTGATGTAACCTGGCTTTGTAGCATAGAAAAAGCTAAAAGTTTATTAGGATGGAATCCACAACCGAATCTGAAAGGAAATTTAAGCGAAACAATTAAGTGGTATAAAGAGCACAACTGGCTATGAGAGCCTCATTAAAATCTATCTTTATTTTTTTATTTTTCATTTTTGTTGGAATCCTATCAGCACAAAACACTATTGCACATCTGGAGGGAGAAGCATTGGTGCTTCCTGAATCCTGGTCTTTTCGCTATGAGCCTGCTCAGGTTCTGGTAAAAGTTAAAGTGGAAGCAGATAGCACTTTAAGCTTTATTAAAGTTTTGGATGAAAAGCCAGAACTTAGTCCATTACTGCAGGAATTTCTTTCTAAGTGCAAGGCAAATCTTTTATCTGTCTCAGTTTCACCAGATACTGAATTGAATGTAATCATTGATTTAATCCAGGTTCCTCCTGCTTATATAAACTTGATAACTCAAGGCAAAACGAGTGATGTTAAAAAGATTGAGCTTTGGATAGAGAAGGAAAGAAAATCCTTAAGCTTTCATCAACCGATACAAGATTCAGTATCTGCCAATGTTTTTTTAGCTTTGAATGAACCCTACAGATCTGGTTTCTTTTCTTATTCTCGCCCTCAATATTATAATCTGCCCAATCTTTATGGATTTACATTGCAGCATTCACTCTATTCTTCCTCATTTATAAACAATCTTATGCTTGGTTTATTTAATTTGCAGGAAGAGATTTTGGAGCTCAATGCGATAGAAAAAAACTATCCCTATGAGGTGACTCTAAGTGATATAGAAGCAGGAATTGGAGATTATGAGCATCTATATACCAGAGTAGCCTTAAAAAAGAATAATCTATTTGATTATAAAGACTTGTATTTAAGTTTAGATTTTCTCACTCAAAGGGGATACTGGCTGGAAGAAGATGCCAGTCGCAATGCTTTAAAACTTTATCTTAGTGTTCCGTTAGGAAAAACAAAGCTTAATTTTAGCTGGATAGACCTCAATTCAAAGCTTTCTATGCTTAATCTGAGTCCAGAATTCTGGCTTCCTCAAAACTATGTTGTCAAGGACCATTATAATGCTTTATATGCAGCATTTGATTGGGCTGGACCTAATCTGGCAATCTTATATGAACAAAATGATATGAAATCTGATAAATTTATTAAAGATTTGCATAATGATGCTTTACATCTTCAAGCCTGGAAGAATTTACAGATGAAAAAGATTGATCTAGCTTTGAAATATGAGCACATTTTCTCCGATTATAACTATGAAACAGGAGAACAAGCTTATAAGGATAGGGCGGAAATGCAATTATGCTGGAATCTGAATCCTTTAAAATGGGATATGAAGGCGGAACTTACTGATTTTCAACAGGTTCTATTGGCAACTAATCTTTTCTATTCTCTTAATAAGTTTGGATTTGGGACTTTTGCTCAGGGGAGTTTTAATGAGTTAGAATCTTCTTTATGGATTCCCAGTATCTACAACGAATCAGATTCCCTCAGAAATGTTCAAATAAGAGAAATAAATAATGCTGGAGTCTATACTGGCTATTCTTTGAATCCTAACGCTTTTATAAGCCTTTCTCTTGGAAGAAAAACCATAGAAAATATATATCCAGAACTGGAAACCGAATTTAAAGAAGAGAAGAAACTTCCCTATATTAGATTGGGAGGAAAACTAAATAAAATATGGAATAAATGGGAAATCCAATGGCAACCTTCTCTAACCTGGCAAAGTAATGTTGAAGGGCTATTTGAAGAACCAGAATTTGAAGGAAGCAGTTACCTTAACCTTTTCTACCATCTACCATATAACAATGCTATCTTTAGTGGTTTCTCTCTTATTGGACATAGTGGTTTCTGGAATTCTGATACTTCCACTTTTTATATAGATTCATCCTCTATCATAGATTTATGGGCTGGAGTGCAAATTAGCAATAGATTTGAGTTCCAGGTGAGCTATAAGAACCTTATGGATACTTCCATATATGGTGTTTACCCTGTTCCACCCTCAATTTATGCGTCTGTCCGCTGGTTTTTTCTAAATTGAAAGAATATCAAGCAATCATCTTTGATATGGATGGGACCCTCATAGATTCTATGTATCTTTGGCGAGAAGTAGATAGAGAATTTCTACAAAAGAGAGGATTCTCTGTTCCAAACGATCTTTTCCAGCATCTTCCTCAGGGAAATTCTTTCATTCAAACAGCACAATATTTCAAGGACCGATTTGGTCTTCCTGAAAGTACAGAGCTTATTATGCAAGAATGGAATGAAATGGTTAGCTGGCATTACGAAAATGAGGTGAAACTTAAACCTGGAGCCAAAGAGGTGCTAGATAAATTATACCAGAAAAAAGTGCCTTTAGGTCTGGGAACCAGTAATTCCTATGATTTAGCTAAAAAGGTTTTAACTCGCAATGGAGTCTGGGACTATTTCTCTGTTATAGTCACAGGTGATATGGAACTTCTGGGGAAACCATATCCTGATATCTATCTGGAATGCGCCAGACAATTAAATGTTTCACCGGAATCCTGTCTGGTAATAGAGGATACTCTATCTGGAATTCAGGCTGCCAAAGCAGCAGGAATGAAAGCAATCGCTATCTATGATGATGATAGTCTGGAATTTCATCCTCAAATGCAAGCTCTGGCTGACGCTTTTGTTAATAATTATAAAGAATTGGAGAAAGTTTTAAACTTATGAAACCTCTATATATAATCATTGGAGCTTATGGAAGCGGGAAAAGTGAGTTCAGTATTCATCTGGCAAAAAGTCTCAATCTTCCTGAGAACAAGGTGGTTTTAGCTGATATGGATGTGGTTAATCCCTATTTTCGTACCAGGGAAGTTCAAGAAGAATTTGCTAAAATAGGGATAGAAGTCATAGCACCTGAAGGGGCATTTAAACACGCTGATTTGCCAATGCTATCACCAAGTATCAAGGGTGCTATTGAAAACTATGAGGAAACCGTTATTCTGGATGTAGGTGGGGATCCTGTCGGTTGCAAGATTCTAGGAAGATTTCAAACTGAAATTGAAACCCGGGGCTATCAAATGCTTTTTGTGGTAAATACTTATCGTCCTTTCACTACTAATGTAGAAGAAATTTTACAGATGAAAGAACAACTGGAATCATCTTCTCGATTGAAAGTAACTGAATTTATTTGCAATAACAATCTTATGGAATATACCACTCAGGAAGTAGTGGAAGAAGGTATCCAGATTCTTATTGAATGTAGTGAAAAGACTGGTTTACCTTTTAATTATTATCTGGTTCTGGACCTTTATCAAGACCGCGTTCCCGATGGTTTATTGGGTAAAAAACGTGTAATTATGAACTATACCTTCAAAAAGCCCTGGGAATATTATGTGATGAAGGGCATTTAACAATTTAATATATAAGACAATATGTAACTATATATCAAATAAAATTTATTTAAATACACGCAGAATAAAAAAACACTTTGGGTTTTATCGTTAACTATTAATTGGAAAATAAATTTTTCTTGACATATTTATTATAACTTATATACTTATAAAAACAATGGAGGTTATAATGAAAAAGTTTGTTTTAATCTTTATCATATTGTTTAGTTTTTTATGTCTCTGGGGAGTGATTGAATCAGCTCCTGGTGGCGGTTACTGGAATAATGAAAATTCCTGGATAGGATACATCGTTCCTGGTCCCAATGATGATGTCTTAATCGCTTCTAACATCGATATAGATGTTGATGCTACCTGTCATAATCTCACTATTTCAAGTTCAGGATTAATACAAAATAGTTCGGGTAGTAATAGACTTTTAACAATCAATGGAAATCTTTCTAATGCTGGATTAATCAGAAACTACACTGGTGGATCTTATTTTTTAGATATAGCAGTTTATGGAGATCTAAATAACATTGGTAATATCCAGAATCGTAAAATATCATTTTACGGGAATGAGAACCAATATTTTAGTAATACTGGCTCTCTTTCTCCAGTTTATATTACCGATGAGAATTCTTTAAGTTCTTTGATTTTGCTTTCTGATTTATATCTACAAAATACTATTTTTGATTTAAATAATAGCACACTGATTATGAATAGGCCTGATGGTACCTTTAATCTTTCAATGGATGGGGGTTATATGACTGATGCTGTCCTGGAAGGAGGCAACGGTGCCACTTTTTCAATGACAGGTGGTAGTTATTTAGAAAATATCAGTGCAAATGAAATAGCCTTTGCAGGAACAGTTATCGTCAAAAATGATGTTAGTATCAATAACCTTGTCAATCAAGGAACTATTATGAATGCGAGTGGTAGCAACTATACTTTAACAGTTAGTCAGAGTTTAACTAATTATGGCAATATTCAAGATGTAGGATATGATAGACTTTATATAAATCTTGGTGGAGATTTATATAACTATGGAAACATAACCAATCGCTACATAACTTTATTCAATCAGGTTCAGCATCAGTTATTGGTAGATGATGTCATTCATCCTATAGCGTGCAACTATTTTACTATCGCTGATGCCGGAGTAAATTGTAAAGCTTTATCCAATCTCTATTTTACTAATTGCAGTCTGAATTTGAATGGTGGGACTCTATCTTTAACAAATGAGTATCAAAGTTTTGGACTATATTTGGATGGTGGGTATTTATCATATGCTACGCTTGATGGTGGAACGGAAAGTATTCTGAACCTGACAAATAATGCTTATCTTTCAAGTGTAACAATGGATGATTTAATCTGGCAAGGAACAGTTATCGTCAAAAATGATGTTAGTATCAATAACCTTGTCAATCAAGGAACTATTATGAATGCGAGTGGTAGCAACTATACTTTAACAGTTAGTCAGAGTTTAACTAATTATGGCAATATTCAAGATGTAGGATATGATAGACTTTATATAAATCTTGGTGGAGATTTATATAACTATGGAAACATAACCAATCGCTACATAACTTTATTCAATCAGGTTCAGCATCAGTTATTGGTAGATGATGTCATTCATCCTATAGCGTGCAACTATTTTA
>MWCN01000150.1 GCA_002070045.1 Candidatus Cloacimonetes bacterium ADurb.Bin211 | reverse complement strand
GCAACGGTAACCTGTGGAGATGTTACAGCTACTACTAATGCCAGTGGTGCTTATAGTATGCAGGTAGTAGCCGGAACTCATAGTGTAACTGCCAGTGCACCAGGTTATGATTCAGTTACTCAATCCAATATAGTAGTAGTAACTGGTCAAACTACTACGGTGAATTTCATACTTCCACCCAGCAGTACTAACATTATACTGGAAGATAGTTTTGAGACCTATGAGAACTTTGCTCTAACCTTTGCACCCTGGACTTGTGTAGATGTAGACCAGAGTGATACTTATGGCATCACTGGGATAACCTTCCCCAACTGCTACTCACCTATGGCATACATCATCTTTGTGCCCTCAGCTACCACTCCTCCAGTTAGTGCTACAGAAGTAACTCATACCGGTATTAAAGTAGCGGCTTCTTTTGCTTCAACTACTCCTCCTAATAATGACTGGTTGATTACTCCGCTACTACATCGTCCTACTCAGATAACCTTCTGGGCACGCTCTTATGTGACCACTTATGGAATGGAAAGATTTAAAGTAGGTGTCTCTACTACGGGAACCAATCCGAGCGATTTCACCATCATCAGTGGACCTAACTATATAGAAGCTCCTGTAGCCTGGACAGAATATACCTATGACATTGCAGGACAACCTGAAAATGCATATATAGGAATTCAGTGTGTATCCAATGATGCCTTTATCTTCCTGTTAGATGATGTCACGGTTGAGGCTACTCCTTTAGCAGATCCCAATGTACCTGTTCTGGCAACAGAGCTGCAGGGTAATTATCCCAATCCTTTCAATCCAGAGACCACTATTCGCTACAGTGTGAAAGAGACCAGTCCTGTTACCATTGAGGTTTATAACCTTAAGGGACAGCTGATTCGTACACTGGTGAATGAGGTCAAGACAGCAGGTAATTATTCTGTAGTCTGGAACGGAAGAGATAGTCATAATCAACCTGTATCCAGTGGAGTCTATTTCTATAAGATGAACGCTGGTAAATATAATAGCACCAAAAAGATGATAATGATGAAATAGCATCCCAAAATCATAAAAATACCATAACTCCCTGAATGGTAAAGGTTGTTATGGAATAGAAAAATATAAGGGCACGATAATCTCATCGTGCCCTTATTTTTTAGTAGAAGCAGAATCATAAGAATTGAGAGGCAAAAAAATCTTTTGGAATGTAGCTATTTAATTTTTTGAAATACTATGACTTGATAAAACTGAAAAGTATAAAACCTGTATCAATTTATATACATAGCCATTTAACTAGAGATGATAAATTAATATATTAATTTAAGCTTATGATTTTAGGGATTAAGTAGTTTTGAAATAGACCAGTAAAGGGTAAGAAGTTATTAAATAGGAAAAGGGACTTGACAAGCAAGGGCTTATAAAAAATAATAATTTAATGAGGAAAAGTAAGAGGATTGGTAATGACCAAAAGAGAGCAAGGTATAGCAAAACTTAGAAATTATATACGAGAAAAGAATCTTTTCTCGGCTGAAGCTAAGTTATTACTTGGAGTTTCTGGAGGTTCCGATTCCATAGCTTTATTATATCTTTTTTCTTTATTAAGGTCTGAAATAGATATCACACTTTTAGCAGTGCATATAAATCATCAATTGAGAGGAGAAGAAAGTGAAGCTGATGCAGTGTTAGTGAGAGATATATGTCAGAAATTAGGAGTTCCTCTAATAGTTCGTAAGATAAATTTAACTGATAAATCTGAGAATCAGGCAAGACAGAAAAGGTTTGAAGCTTTTCAGCAAGTGCTGGATGCTTATCAATTTGACTATATTGTGACAGGTCATCACAGTAATGATCAGACAGAGACAATGTTGTTGAATCTTTTTAGGGGAGCTGGGTTAAGTGGATTAGCTGGTCTTAGACCTCGTAGTGGTAAAGTGTTGCATCCTTTGCTTTGCTTTTCCAAAAAAGAATTGCAAGATTTACTGGTAGAAGCTCAGATTCCATGGAGAGAAGATTCAAGTAATCAAGAGCTTAATTATCGGAGAAACTGGATTCGTCATAAACTTTTACCTCTTTTAGAGCAAGAAATTAATCCCCAAATTTCAACCAGTTTAGGGACTCAAGCTGAAATCTTTGCTGATGCTGAAGATATGATTTTAAAAAGGATGAAGTCTTTACTTAAAAAAGTAGTATTAGAACAGGATAATCAGAAAGTTATCCTTTCTCTTTCCGCACTAAAACATTTTAGTAAATTAGAGCAGTATTATATTATACGTGAAGTAATTGCAGAAATAAGTGGAAGCAGGCGTGATTTTTTTGCTCACAATTTTGAAAATATCATAAATTTATATTCAGCCGAAGGTAGTAAAAAGGTCAGTTTGAATAATGGTATAGAAGCGGTTAAAGAATATGACAAATTAATCATAAAGTTTTCAGAAGAGTCTCAACCTATTCCTGAACCAATAGTTGTGGAAGAAGATCGTTCACGAGTAGTTTGGGGTGATTATAGGTTTAGTTTTAAAGTATTGAAAGTGCTTCCCAATTGTTTTAGTAGAGATCCTTTAACAGTTTATATTGACGCAGATAAGATAAAATACCCTTTTGTAATACGTAGTCGTAAACCTGGTGATAGGTTTATTCCGTTTGGTATGAAACAGATGGTTAAACTAAAAGATTTTCTAATAAATTGTAAGGTGTCAAAATATGAACGTGATTACATCCCAATCTTTGATGATGGAGAAAAGATTTTCTGGGTTACGGGTAAAAGATTGGATCAAAGGGTAGCAATAGATGATAATAGTACTCGTTTTTTGCATATAACAGCAGAAAAGATAAGAGAAAAGCAGCTTAGGCCTGCTAATCGTAGCAGAATAGGAGAGAAAAAATGAATAAAATGAACTGTGATCTTGCAGCTTTGCTTTTTGATGAATTTCGCATCCAGTCCAGGGTGCGAGAAATTGGAATGCAAATCACACAAGAATATAAAGATAAAGTTCCCATTTTGGTAGGGATATTAAAAGGTGGATTTATGTTTCTTGCTGATTTATGCCGGAGCATTTCTATTCCTGTGGAATTGGATTTTCTTGCTATATCAAGTTATGGGAAAGAAGCCTCCAGTTCCGGAGTTGTAAAAATTCGGAAAGATATTGATCTTGACATAACCGGCAGAGATGTTATAATTGTAGAAGATATTGTAGATACAGGTTTATCTTTACAATATATCAAAGATTATTTATCTAAACATTCACCTGCGACCTTGAAAACATGTGTATTACTGGATAAGCCAGCAGCACATCAAATAGATGTAAGTTTTGATTATGTAGGATTTGAAATAAGCAATGAATTTATAGTAGGTTATGGATTAGATTATAATGAACAATACAGGAATTTACCTTATTTAGGAATATTGAAGGAAGAATTATATAAATGAAATATATCAGTCTAATACTAGTATTATTAATGAGTTATGTGAGTTTGGCTGCAGCAAATGCAGTTAACTCACCCGCTCAACCTTTAGATCAAACCTCTCAAGAAGCGGTGATGCAAGAATTTTCGCAATTGTTGAAATGGTTTGTTATTGCTTTAATAATCATTTCGGTGATTAGTTTAATACGCATCTTCCTTTTGAGACATAAAATGAAAACTGGGAAGAAAAAACCACTATCTCAAAGCGGAAAATATCAAACTCATCGTAAGACAGGACCTGGAGCCTCCAATTCACAGCGACAAAATGTACCTCCTGTACATCCAGCTCAAACACCAATCTCCTTTACTTTTATAATTATTATGGTGATGCTCGGATTAATGCTACTCTTTAGTTGGTTAGGAGGGCGAGAACAAATAATTGAAGCCAGCTACACTGAGTTCACGGCTCAATTAGCTAAGGGTGAAATTAAATCTGTTACTTTCACCGATCAGGATATGATTTATACTACATTAGCCGGGAAAAAATATCATACTTTATTACCTCCCTTAGAAGATCCGAATTTAATGCCCCAATTACTGGAAAAAAAGGTTGAGGTAAATACCAAAAAACCTTCTCATTGGGCGAGCATATTATCCTACATTCTACCATTAGTTCTCATTATCCTATTTTGGTGGCTTATGATGCGGGGTGTAAGTAAACAAAATACTCAGGCATTTAGCTTTAGTAAAAGTAGAGCAAGATTACATCAGGGTGATCGTAGTACAGTGACTTTCAAAGATGTAGCAGGGGTTGATGAGGCAAAAGAAGAGTTACAAGAGATAGTGGATTTTTTGAAAGAACCACGAAAATTCCAGAGATTAGGAGCTCGTATCCCTCGTGGAGTGTTACTTGTAGGACGTCCAGGAACGGGGAAAACTCTTCTTGCGCGTGCAGTTGCTGGAGAGGCAGGAGTACCCTTTTATAGTATCAGTGGCTCTGACTTCGTAGAAATGTTTGTTGGAGTTGGTGCAGCACGGGTAAGAGACCTATTTGACCAGGCAAAGAAAAATGCTCCCTGCATTACTTTTATTGATGAGATAGATGCAGTTGGAAGACATCGTGGTTCAGGATTAGGTGGGGGCCATGATGAACGGGAGCAAACGCTGAATCAACTTCTCGTTGAGATGGATGGTTTTGAGCCTAATGATTCAGTAATAATAATTGCAGCAACCAATCGTCCAGATATTTTGGATCCTGCATTATTGCGTCCAGGTCGTTTTGACCGTCAGGTAACTGTTGACTTACCAGACATTAAGGGGAGAACAGAAATTTTGAAGGTTCATGCTTCCAAATTACCTCTGGCACCCGATGTGAATCTGGAAGTTATATCCAGAGGAACTCCTGGCTTTAGTGGAGCAGATTTAGCTAATCTTGTTAATGAAGCTGCGCTTCTGGCAGCGCGTCAAGGTAAGCAAATAATTGATATGAAAGATTTTGAGGAAGCTAAGGATAAACTCATTTTAGGAAAGGAAAAGAAGAGTAGAGTAATACCAGAAGAAGATAAAAAACTCACGGCTGTTCATGAAGTGGGACATGTTTTGACCTCTGTATTTCAGGAAAACACAGAACCCGTGCACAAAGTATCCATTATTCCCAGAGGTTTTTCTGCCGGAGCTACTCATTTTCTTCAGACTGATAGAATGAACTATTCTCGGAAGTATCTGGAAGAGACTATGGTGGAGCTTTTAGGTGGTCGTGCCGCTGAAGAAATAGTATTTGGAGAATTGACTACTGGCGCAAGTAATGACCTGGAAAGAGTTACTGAGATTGCCAAAAAGATGGTCTGTGTTTGGGGTATGAGTGATGCCTTTGGACCTATGACGATTGGTAAAGACCAAACTGAGGTTTTTCTCGGTAAGGAATTAGTGGAAAGAGATGTTCATAGCAATGAAACTGCTCAATTAGTAGATAGTGAAATCAGGGGATTTATATATCGTGCCTATGACCGTGCTCTGGATATTTTACGACGCCATATTAACATTCTGGGGGAAATGGCTACTATTCTATTAGAAAAAGAAACACTGGGAACCGACGAAATATTTGAGTTTTTGTTATCCAAAGTGGAAGAGGATGAAAAAGATATCATAATGAAGAAATATCAGAAGGCTAAAGAGCTTCGTTTTGAGCATAGTGTTAAACCGGTTCCACCTGAAACTCCAGAATCAAAGGAAAAACAAGAACCTGCAGCTCAAACTCCCCCTTCGGAGCCTCAAGATTGAATCTTAAGAGCTATTATAACTCCTGATTTATAGCATCGTCAGGAGCAAAATGGATAGTTATATCAGTTAAATATATGCGAAAGCTGAAAGAATTATTTATCTCATTAACGGTGCGTAATTACAGACTGTTCTTTATGGGACAGCTTATATCTGTAATCGGCACCTGGGTGCAAAGAACTGCTATGAGCTGGTATGTTTACAGATTGACTCATTCTCCTTTGTTGCTTGGAGTAGTGGGTTTTTTAAGTATGATACCTGCTCTGTTTATAAGTCCATTTGCTGGAGCCTGGGCTGATCGTTGGGATCGTAGGAAAACCTTAATTGGCACTCAAATCCTATTTATGTTACAAGCTTCTTTACTGGCAGTGGGCGTGTTAACCGGGTTTATCAATGAACTGCGATGGTGGCCTCTCCTTGTTCTGGCACTGTTTCAAGGATGTATTGATAGTGTAGATGCGCCTTTTAGACAAAATTTTGTACTGGATCTGGTGGGGAATAAATCCTTGTTACCTAATGCTATTGCTACAAATTCTGCTATGTTTAATTCTGCTAGACTGCTGGGACCCACTATTGGTGGGATAATGATAGTATTGGTAGGAGAAGGCATTTGTTTTTTAATTAATGCTCTTTCCTATCTAGCGGTTATTAGTTCTTTGATTGCGATTCGTATCCAGTATCATAAGCCACCTGAAAGTAAGGAGAATATATTCGCAAAGATTAAAGAAGGATGGAGCTATTCCTGGCGTAACCTTCCCATTCGCTGGCTGATTGCAAATCTGGGTATATTTATGCTTTTTGCAATGTCTTATACCTCTATCATTCCGGTATTTGCCAGGGATGTCCTAAAAGGAAATGCAGGAACTCAGGGTCTTTTATTGACTTGTGCAGGTGTGGGAGCTTTAGTAAGTGCTATATATATGGCAGGCCGCAAAACTATCAAAGGTCTACCCTGGGTTTCCATAATTATGGGAATTATAGGAAGTCTCGGATTAATAGGATTTTCTCAAAGTACTAGCCTCTGGTTAAGTATGTTTATGATGGTCTTTGTGGGAATGGGATTGACCATTCAAATGGCAATAACAAACACTTTATTACAGACTATCTCTTATCCCAGTATGCGTGGAAGAGTGCTAAGTGTTTATACTATGACCTTAAATTCTCTAACTCCTTTTGGAAGTTTATTACTTGGTTGGTTAACCCGTGAGATTGGACCTCATTTTGCCTTAACTATTTGTGCAGGAGTTTGTTTGCTATGGGTTTTAAGTGGCATTAAAATTGTTCCCAAAGTTTCCCAAAACATTCTAAGAATGCTGGTAAAAAATAAAAATACCGAGCTCTATAGACCTATTACCATTCATACAGTATATTCCGACACAGTATAATGAGAACTTTTGTGTTTTTTGGGGATAAACAATGCGATTATAGAAGTTTAATGGCTAATCAGAAAGACTTTTATGCGAAAGATAGATTAATTCCATTGAGCCATACAGTTATTGCAGAACAAGTAGCAAGTGATAAAGTATACCTGTGTTCCATAAAAGATAATGGTGCTGGCACTCGGTCTCATCCTCAGATACAGGGTGTTGATGCTCTTATTACAACATTACCCAATCAATATATTTTAATTCGTACGGCAGATTGTTTTCCGGTTTTGTTTGAAGATAAGAAACAGCGTGTAGTTGCTGCTGTGCACAGTGGAAGAGAGGGAACTAGATTAAACCTGATAGGAAAGACCTTAAACTTTCTTAAAGAAAAATTGGGAATTATGTCCCAGGACTTGATTGCTTACATTGGTGCTGGAATTTGTGGTAAGCACTATACCGTTGATGAGGCTACCTGGAAATTTTATAATGAGTGGATGGAGCAACAAGGTTTTTCCGTCGGGAAAGTTCCTTTTGGTCATATTGACCTTAGATCAGGTATAACTCAGCAGCTCATTGCTGCAGGAATACCTTCAAATCAAATAGTTCATAAAAATATATGTACATTTGAATCCCCTCTATATTTTTCTTATAGAAGGGATAAAACTGATAATCGTCAAATTTGCCTTATTGGACTTATAAATGAGTAAGATTTTAACAAATCCGGATGGAAATATTAAATTAGAGCTTAAAGATGATAGGCTCTCTGCCTGGTTAACCATAAAGAAAGACAATAGACTTATAGATGAAAAAGATATTCTGGACTTATTAGAACAAGCTGGAATTAAGAATGGTTTTGAAGAAGCGCAACGATATATGCAGAAACATAGTATGGAAAAAGATTTTGATATTCCATTTCCCCTAGCGATGTGTTCTAGAGTTCAAGGCGAAACAAAACTTAACTATTATTTCAATCTTAATCAGGCAAAACAGAGACAAAGAGAGATACATCTAAATGATCTAGCTAATCTTACCCGTATTGAAGAAGGCACTGTGATTGCTGATTATAATAATGATATTTTTGATCGTCAGGGTTCCATATATGATATTTACGGAGAAATGCTTCCTGATGAAGAATTGGATTTACAAGCGGCTCAACAAATTGCAGGTGAAAATGTTATTTTTGATATAAATCGTCAACAATATCTGGCGGAATGTGCCGGTGTGCCTCGCGTGGATGAGGAAGGTAGAATATCTATTATAGATAAAGTCATTCTTAAAGAAGATATATCTTATCCCGCTGAAATTATAAGATCACCCATCTCTCTGGAAGTGGTCGGGAATATTATAGGGGCACAAATAGCAGTGGCAGGTAATCTAATTGTCCAGGGTGATGTTATTGATAGTAGAATTAGTTGTCAGGGTAATATTCAGGTTCAAGGAGATATTCAGAACTGTCAGATACCCGGTTTGGAGATTAAAGGTGATGTGCATTGTAAAAAGATTATATGTTCTAAAGTACTATGTTATGGGGAATTGACTTTTTCCGAACTAATTAAGGATAGCGAAATTATTGCTAATAATGGTATATCTGGACTTTCGGGATGGTTAAAAGGAGGACACACTGAGTCAGGTGGGAATATTGAATTGCAAAATTTAGGAGAACCAGAAGGGAAACTGACAGAAGTAGAGATTTCAATAAGTCCCTGGCATAAAGCTGCTTTAATGCAACTAACACGTAGAATGATACAACTCAAAAAAAATCCAGTTGCTAATACTGCTGAAATAGAAGCATTAAATGCGAGGATAGCATTGTGCGAAGCTGAATTAGATGAAGCATTAAATAAATTTCTGCAGCGTCCTCCTGAATGTAAATTAAAAATTATAGTTAATAAGGAAGTTTTCCCTCCAGTCAATATCCGCTTATTAAAAAATGAATACATAATTAAAGAGAGAAAACCATATTTAGAAATATTGGAGACAGATTAAAGGATAAATAATGAAAAAGGCGAGTATTATATTCTATCTAGGAGTTATGATTATATCCTGTTCTGCATTGATTCCTGATTTTACTGCTGATCCAGCTATTTCACCTGATGGCAGACAAGTATGTTTTGTTTATGATGGCGATCTCTGGTTAGTTCCTTTCCAGGGAGGAAGCGCAAAAAGATTAACTGCCACGGAGTCAAAGGAATGGGGACCAACCTGGTCTCCAGATGGGAAACTGATAGCTTTTAACTCTGATAGGGATGGTATTGTTTACCCTTATATTATTCCTGCTACAGGGGGTTCAGCGATTCCAGTCATAGAAGAGAGCTACACGGTATGCGATTGGTTTAATAATGGTCAGGAATTATTATGTACTCGTTCTACTCTGGAATTTGGCACTTCTTTTTATAGACTTTCTTTATCCGGAACAAGACCTGAGTTAATTGCTGAGATTGGAGATGCATTTGCTTCCCTTTCTCCTGATAATTCCTTTCTTGTTTTTAACCGCTATGGCTATCCTTATAGAGAAGCCTATAAAGGAAGTCAAGCTGGGGAACTCTGGAAAATAGACCTTGCTTCTAAAACCTATACTCGTTTAACTTACACGGATTTCACTGAACGCTATCCTCGCTTTTCTTATGTAAATGATTATTTGTATTTTTGTGCCTCAGATGGAGAAAAGTTCCAGATTTATCGGGTTAAATCACTGGATTTCTCTAATGTTGAACAACTTACTAATTTAAAAGATTGGTCAGCCAGAGATATATCTATAGCCCATCAGAATGATTGCCTGGTCTATGAATATTTTAATGAAATCTGGAGCTGGGACCCAGAAACCGGCATTGCTTCTAAAGTTCCAATTAGCATTGATGAAGATATGTGGATTCCCGATTTAAACCAGGAAGTAGTATATAATAATATTGAAGATATTGCCATCTCTTCTGATGAATTGCTGGTAGGCTTTACCTATAAATATGATGCTTTTTTTATGCCTCGTAAAGGTGGAAAGGTTGTCCAGATTGATACGGGGCAAACAGCTATTGGCGATATGGAATTTTTGGATGACCACCGCACCCTGGTCCTTATCAAAATGGATAAAGGGATAAATAAACTTTATACTGTCAAGTGTGACAGTATTATGCAGCTAATCCCTGTAGATTGGTTTGGTGCAGATAGCTTAGATGTAGAAAGGTTATACAAAGACCCTTCAGGTAAATGGGTTATTTTTTATGGCGACAAATGGATGAGTGGTAGAATTGCAGTAGCCGATACAAACTTATCTAATATCCGTCCGGTCAACAATTCGCGTGCTGCTCTCAATTATTTTGCAATAAATAGCAGTGGAGATTATGGTATTTATGCCACTACCAGAGAAGATGTTTGGATTAGAGAATTGTGGCTTTATGACTTTAATACTCAAGAAAGTAAAAAGATTATGAATGATGATGCCTGGACTCGTTCAGTACTGTGGACTCCTGATAATAAATCTATCCTTATGAGCAGAAATAATGGAATCTCTCGTCTGGATTTAGTGCCTCGGGATGAGTTTGAATATGAAGTTGATAACTGGGAAGAAATTCTTAATCCTCAAATTATTTCTAAAGCTATAAAAACTGAAAATAAGGAAGGAAATACTACTTCAGATTCTATTTCCGTTCCTTCTTCAACGGAAAAATCAGAAATGCAGGAACTTAATATTGTCTGGGAAGGAATTGAGAAAAGATTATATCCCATACTGTCTGAAACCAATAGAATTCTTAGCCTCGGAAAAGTTATTGATGACAGCACTTTTTATTATCTTTCTTATGCCTATGACGACACTGCTTCCTATCAGCTTAAAAAAGCAAATGTATATGGAAAGAATTCAAAAACTATTCTGAATTTAGGTCAAAATATTAGTAATCTTCGCTGGATTGGAAACTCTCTTTATTTCTTAGAAAATGGCAAGTTGAAATCTTTTAATCTGGATAAACATTCTATGAGCGAAGTAACAGCAAACTACGATTATAGTTTCAGTGAAAGTAAACTCAATACCAGAGTGTTTGAACAGGTATGGGGGGTATTTGGCTTGAACTTTTATGACCCTAATATGCATAATAAAAACTGGGAGGAGATGTTTAAACTTTATTATCCTTATGCGGAAAGAGCTCGCTCTATAGCTGATATAGAACAGATAGTAAATGAAATGATAGGTGATGTGAATGCATCTCATACCGGATTTTATCCCCGTTCCGAAAAAGTAAAACCTCTTCCCCCTCGCGCTTATCTTGGCTTAGAATTTGATTATAGTCAAATTCTGGATAAAGGCATTCCTATTAAATTGGTTTATTCCCAATCTCGCTTAGCAGATTATTATCATATTCAAAATGGTGATATCCTTTTAGCTATAGATGGAACCTTTATAACTCCTTATTCTTCTATTGATAAACTCCTGGCAGGTAAAGCCGGGAAACACATTAAATTATTAATTCTAAAACAGGGTCAAATGATAGAAGCAGAACTGAATGGTCTTACCTGGTCAGAACAGCGCAGATTGCATTATAATGATAAGATTGATAAGAATAAAAAATTGGTAAGAGAATTAACTCAAGACCGAATTGGTTATGTGCATATCCCGGCTATGGGGAACCAGGATTACGAAAATTTCCGCCGTGAAGTGTTCCGGGACAATGCAGATAAAGAAGCGCTTATTATTGATGTTAGAGGCAATTCAGGAGGACATATACATGATAAACTTATCTCTATGCTCAATCAAAGATATTATGCTTATTCCACTTCTCGTCGTTATAGTGGAAAATTAAATCCTGAACCGCGTGGTATCTGGGCAAAACCCACTATTTTGTTAGTTGATGAACATTCCTTCTCTGATGGTGAAATATTCCCAACTGTGTATAAAGAATTAAAATTGGGAAAGATAGTGGGACAACCTACCAGTGGATCCGTGATTGGAACCTGGGAATTCAGATTGCTGGATGGTTCTTCTATGCGTTTACCCGGTTCTGGCTGGTATCGTTTGGATGGGACAAATATGGAAGGAAATGGTGTACAACCTGATATATTAGTTGAAAACAAACCTGAAGATATAATTGCAGGTAAAGATGCTCAATTACTACTTGCTATTGAAGAGATATTGAAGGAACTGCCGTGATTTTTAGCATAATATTCGCATTTGACTTTATTATTAAGGTGCTATAATCTTATTTTTGTTTAAAATATAATAGAGGAGTATAATAAATCACTTTCTGGAGTTTATAAATGCTGGCTGAAAAAGAATTACAAAATCTTTTGTTGAGGGCAGGCGCTTTAATGAAGACAAACTGGATTTATGCAGTCCAGTTGTTGAATAAAGCAGCAGAAGAAAATCCAGAAGACCCTCGTCCGCTTATTGCTTTAGGAGATTTTTATCAAGAACGCCAGCTGTTTAATAAAGCCGTAAAATACTATCAATCTGCTCTGAAATTAAATCCTGATGATGATAGATTGAAATTAGTTATTGGCAATACTCTCTTTTCCGAAGGAGAATATCAGTTAGCCATTGTATATTATGACCAGATAGATGATCAGACCGTTGATGTGCGCTATAATAAAGCTCTTGCATTAGCTTACTTAGGGCGAAATCGGGAAAGTATCAATATTATGCGTGACTTACTGGATTTAATAGATAATAATCCTTTTATATATTTTCTATTAATTGAGCAGCTAATGCATATTGAAGAGTTTGAAGAAGCACAAAAATATATTCAGAGGGCGGAAAAGAGGATTGGAGAACACCGACATCTTATGTTATTAAAGGCTCTCATTTATGCTCATTTTCAGAATTGGTTACTTGCCTATAATGCTTTTTACAACTATGAACAAAGTGGAGATATAGTACAGAGTGAACACATCTATATCTATGCTGATTGTGCGGTAAAAAGTGGAATGTCCAATAGAGCTATCCAGATTCTGGAAAAAGGTATTGATGATAATCCCTATTCCATTCCTTTATATGAAGAACTCATACGTCTCCTCATTCAGCAAAATCGTATTACAAAAGCTCGTTATTATATGCAGGAAGCTAAGCATCACTTTAATGTGCTCAGTCCCTTACTTCAGCTTATGGATGCACGTTTGAACAGAATGTAAATTTTAAATTATGCCAGTATTTATGCTTAGCAATCCTTTGAAACATTATGAATGGGGCTCGCCTTTTTTTATTCCTCAACTGCTTCACAGGGAAGTTGACCCCAAAATACCTGTAGCAGAAATGTGGATTGGAGCTCATCCAGCTGATTCATCTATCCTGAGTGAAGTTGAAGGTCAGCCCTCCTTAAGAGAATATATCTTAAATCATCCTCTGGAAGCTCTGGGCAAAGCGAGTGACCTTTATAAGGGTGAACTTCCTTTTCTGCTTAAAGTTTTAGCCGCTGAAAAGCCTCTTTCTATACAGGTTCATCCATCTGAAGAAAAAGCAAAGAAAGGTTTCTTCCGGGAAAATAAGCTGGGTATACCCCTTGACTCACCTTCCAGAAACTATCGTGATCCCCATCCAAAACCTGAATTGCTTTGTGCCCTAACCGAGTTCAACGCCTTATGTGGTTTCCGAGAACCTGATCAAATCCTTGCCAATTTCAGCTCTGCCAATTTAACAGAATTATTTCCCTCACTTTCTAATTTAGCACAAAATCAAGATGAATCTGCTCTTAAAAACTTTACTCAGGAAGTTCTTAATTTATCAGGCAAAAAATTAGATCAGGCTATCAGAATATTAGAACATTCTTGCTATTTAAATAATAATTTACCTGAAGAGATAGTGTCTGCTTATCAATTGATTCGGAAACACTTTAATAAAGATGCAGGGTTGTTATCACCTCTTTATTTGAATGTCTTTACTCTTCAACCTGGGGAAGCACTGTTTTTGAAACCAGGAGTTCTACATAGCTACCTTTATGGTGCAGGAATAGAAATTATGGCTAATTCGGATAATGTCTTACGAGCAGGATTAACTACTAAGCATATAGATATAGCAGAAGTATTGAATACTCTGGAATATAAACCCTATATTCAGAAAATAATCTTACCTAAAAATAGAGATGATATTTATTTTATATATTCTGTTCCTGTTAAGGAATTTGAACTCCAGAGCTTGCATATTAAACCAGGAAAAAAACTGACATTACAGCTTCATAATATGCCTGGGATACTGCTATGCTCTCAGGGAGAAGTAATCATCTCAGAACATAAAAAAGTTCTCTCTCCCGGGAAAGCAGCTTTTATTACTTCTGATATCTCTGATCTTACGCTTAGTGGTCAGGGTATTATCTGGTTAGCAACTGTCCCTGCTTAATTAAAACTGGAACTCTACTCCCAAAGACATTGATTCAATTATTTCATCATTTCCTTTAATTTTGCTATCTCTATTCAAGTCACGATAATATTCACTATAGCGAAGAGCCAGATTAAAAGAGCTACTCAGATTATAGATAACTTTGCCACTAATTTCAGCATTTTCATTTCGTAAGGTATTGATACTTATATAGTCTACATTGGATTGTCCATAGACGATAGAAGCTTCTTTAAGTTTAGGAATGATATTAGGGACTACCGTAAACTCACCCCATAATGATTTACCCTTCGTCTTGCTGTCATTATACATATCCTGATAAGTAATTCGCAAATAGGCAAAATCTCCCAGATTAGTTTTCAAACTACCGAACCAACCTAAACTTGAAGTGATTCCCGCTAATTCAGCTTCTTTGGTTTTAAGTGAATAACAACTGCGACCATTTTCACTTTCTATAGTGGTATATACCACCTGTGACCTTTGCTCGTCGTATAGATGATTAAAAAATCCAGGAAGAAACTGGTCTTTAAAATTACGGAATTCCAGATTTAAATTAAAGATTAAAAATCTGGCGGCAAATCCAGGGAAGATTAAACCACTGCCATAATCTTCTATCATTGCATATTCTGCATAATGACTTAATCCAAAGCTTTTCTTATTCAAAATAGGAAGTTCATAATCTAATCCATATATCCTTATTTCGTTACCTTCACTCATTGGCATAGCTTCATCAGGATATACCTCTGTATCAAATGGATAGTTGGGATAATTATCTGCAATGCCAGGGAAGACATTGTCTACATATGGATTTTGAGAAGGATGGTCCAGAATGGAATTGCCGTTTAAATCAATATCTATATCATCCGGTATTCCATCGTTATCTGTGTCCAACCAGCAAGAAGGGTCATCGGGAAATTTATCATACACATCAGGATAATCATCTCCATCAGAATCTTCATATTTACCATAAGGATTTCTATCCATACCAATACTGGCACCTACTTTTAGATTTTTCACTAGAGGAATGCCTGTTGGTTTTAAAGGTTGCACATAGATATGACCACCTAATATTTCATTTTTAGAAACATCATTAGTAAAAACTTCAAAACCTGCTCCCAGGGACTTAATATTCGTTCCCACATAGCCTCCAATAGATTTAACATCTGGATAGCGTAACATATTGGAGTATTCATCAAATATCAAACCATGTCCCATAGTATAATCAGAAATACTACCTACTTTAAAATAGAATGGATCCTGTCTTTGGGCAAATCTAAAATAGTAAAGTTTGCTTAATGCATCATCCCAGGAATCCCAGTCCTCCTTGCGAACATTACCATTGCTATCTATCAATAAATCAATATCCAGTCCCAAACCAAATTTCCAGATTACTATTTCTGGTTGTAAACGAAACTGGGTGTAATAGTTCCCATCTATAAGGACATTTCCGAGGGTGCCCCCAAAACCAAAATTAGGTGAAGAAGCAGAGCTGGATTCTGCACTCATTTCTTCGTCCACTATACCTTCATCATTTAAACTCTGACCCGCTAATAATAAAGGTATAAGCAATAGGAAAAGTAAACTGATTTTACGCATTTTATATTTCCTCTTTTCAATATAGTTATCTTAGGAATATTATATTCCTGATTTAACCTTGTTGTCAAGTAAAAATTATAATTATCCCTCAATGAAAGGTAGTTATTGTCCTCTTTTAATAATTAGATGAGTTATATTATTAAAATCCACTTAGCGTAGAAAAAATAAAGTGCTGAATTCAACTATTTAAATCGTTGAAAATGATATGACTTTTAATATATTCCTGCTAACCTAATCAAGTTAATAAATATTGGTGAACTTTTACCAGGATGGCTTAAGATATGAATTTATTGTTTTGGAGCATAAAATAAGACATAATTATTTTTATCATACTAGAATATTATTAATTATATCCATCTTATCTCTTACTTATCTCTCTCTTGAGGAGTTAGGCAAGAAAGAGTCAAGAGAGAGTAAGGATAGATATAAGAAGTTATCTGGTAGATTGTTACATTAATTTTACGGATGAGATAGAGAGAAAAATATTTTTATTAATCATATTCTAAAGATATAGAGGTTAGAGTTAGCTTAAAGTTGTTTAAAATATAAGGCTGGAATCCAGTTGCGAAGATAAATCAGATAGGGCTATTTTCATAACTTATAATTTGCAGATCTGGCGGAAATATCACTTATTACTTTCAATGCATAGAGGTTTCATAAGAGATAGAATCTCTTTAATGAGCCATATTGGTTTATGATTTCTTCTCCGCAATTTAGTTGTAAATTTTAAAAAATAATTTCTCCTTTCCCCATAGAGGGTAGGAAATAACTATTATACTATTGGTACTAACAGAAAGTTAGCTTATGAGCCCATCCCTTCTAAGTAGAGCTTCAGGGTCAGGTTTTCTTCCGCGAAAGGCGACAAATAGGTCCATAGGATGGAAGGCATTTCCTCTTGCTAAGATAAACTGACGGAAGGCATTAGACACTTCAGGGTTAAAGATACCTTTTTCTTTAAAAAGACTCCAGACATCTGCTTCCAGAGATTCTGCCCATTTATAGGAATAATAACCAGCGGAATAACCACCAGCAAAGATATGAGCAAAAGAGCAGGAAATATTACTTCCGGGAACTGGAGGTTGCACCTGAAAACGAGATATCACTTCTTTTTCAAAGGCATCTAAGTCAGAAATCTTTTCTACTGGTGTAGTATGCCAGGCAAGGTCCAGATATCCATAACGAAGCTGATTTATATTAGCAAGCCCTGCCTGGAAATTTCTGGCTGCGATAACTTTTTCCAGTAATTCCTCAGGAAGCGGTTCACCGGTTTGATAATGGTGAGTAAATAATTCCAATGCTTCTTTTTCCAGCAACCAGTTTTCCATCAATTGACTGGGTAATTCCACGAAATCCCAGAGTACATTGGTTCCGCTAAGTCCTTTATAATATCCATCAGCAAGAAGAGAATGGAGGGCATGTCCGAATTCATGGAAAATAGTGCGAGCTTCATCCAGTAGTAAAAGTGAGGGCTGTTCTGGAGTTGAAGGGGTAAGAGAAGCTACAATAGCAACTTGAGGTCTGCGCATACCGTCTGAATGCAGCCCTGCGGTCTGAAAAGATGTTTGCCAGGCACCTCCTCTTTTTGTTTCTCTGGGGAAAAGGTCTAAATAGAGCAAGCCCAGGTAGTTACCATCTCGGTCATAAACTTCCCAGGTGCTAACATCAGAATGCCAGGTGGGTACATCGTGAACCTGCTTCATTTCAATGCCATAAAGCCGATGGGCAACAATAAAAAGACCCTCTAAGACATCTTCCACTTTAAACCAGGGTCGTAGCTCTTCTGGAGAATAAGCATACTTCTTTTCTTTTAATTTATTGGAGTAATAACTTAAATCCCAGGGTTGAAAATCAGTGATTCCATCCAGTTCACGGGCAAATTCCACCACTTCTTTATATTCATTTTGAGCAACAGGATAAGCAATTTGATATATTTTTTCCAGAAAGGAAAGCACATTTTGCACGGATTCTGCCATACGATTCTCCAGCACATAATCTGCATAAGTGGGATAACCTAGAAGTTTAGCTCGCCTTTCTCTTAGTTGTAGTAGCCGTTTAATAATTTCCTGGTTATCAAACTTATCATTAAAAGCACGAGAATTATAGGCAATTTGGATTTTACGACGCAATTCTCTGTTTTTACAATGAGTTAGAAAAGGGACCATACTGGAAGGTTGAAGATTAAATAACCAACCTTCTTTTTTACCTTTGATTTTTGCCTGATATGCTGCTCTTTCCAAAACATTGGGTGGTATACCTTCTACATCTTCAGGATTGGTAATATATAATTCAAAGGCATTGGTGGCAGCCAGGACATTGTCACTAAATTTAGGTCCTAATTTGGAAGCTTCCATTTCTATTTCTGTGAGTTCTTCTTTTTCCTCTGGAGTTAATAAAGCACCACCCCGAATAAATCCTTTATAAGTAATGTCAATCAGACGATATCGCTCTGCCTGTTGCAGATAAGCTTTATCCGAAAAATCTTTAGGGAGCTCGGGTTTGGGTCTATCCTTAACCTCTTCTTCCCATACTTTCTTAACTCTTGAGAAGATAACGGGATCAGTCATAATACTACTGCTAAATTCGGCTAATAGAGGTGAAATCTTTTGTGCCAGAGCTTTAAATTCCGCATCTGATTCAGCAGAAAGAAGATTAAAATAGATACTGGCTACATATTCCAGCTTTTCTCCACTCAATTCCAGAGCTAAAATAGTATTTTCAAAATCTGGTTCTGCGGGATTATTTTTTAAACTCTCAATTTCTGCCTTCGCCATTTTCAAAGCTTCCTGAATAGCGGGCATAAAATGCTCAGTTTTAATCTTATCAAATGGTATTGCCTGTAAACGATGTTCGTTTCTTTCTTTCAATAATGGATTTTCCGTTTTTGGCATCTTTGTTCCTTTATATTTTAGTCTTTTTACTATATTTATAACTCTGTTTCGGTCTTTATGCAAAGAAATTTAATAATAGCAGGCTATTATTGCCAATTATTTATTGGTGTATACTAAGGGGAAATTATGATATCCCATACTTATTAAAATGTTTTTCATAATAATAAATCTTGACTTTTAAAATAAAAATTATATTGAGTAAAAATAAGTGATATCTTATATTAAAGAAAGTGCAGGAAGAATTTAATGGTATTAACATTAGAAATAAATCTAAAGATTAATTATTTATATGAAGTTAATCGCATATGTATGCACCAAAGTAAACAATATTGTTAACCATAGTGTATTAAAATGAGAATAGACATTATAAATCAGTTAGCCAAAAAAGGCAGCTACTTCACTTTTGAAGAAGCTAAAAAGTTAATGAATAATAATATTTCGGTTACAAAAACTATCCTTTCTCGCTATGAGAAAAAAGGATTTATAGAACGAATAGAAAAGGGGAAATATTTAATTATTCCTCTTGGAGCTAAAAAGGGCGAATATACAATCAATGAATTTATTATTGGGTCTTTACTCATTAAACCTTATGCTATTTCTTATTGGAGTGCTTTAAATTTTTATGGATTTACAGAACAAATACCTATTCAAACATTTATTCAAACCACTTCCAGGAAGAAAAATCAAAATATTAAGGTGCTCGGTATTGAATTTAAAATAGTCACTATAAAAAAAGAAAAGTTTTTTGGCTTAACTCAGGAATGGATTGACGATAATTTAATTAATATAACTGATAAAGAGAAAACTATAATTGATTGTTTAGATAAACCACAGTATTGTGGTGGTATTTTAGAAATAGCGAAATCTTTAAAAAAAATGGCTCTTGATATAAATCAATTAGTTATATATGCTCAGAACATTAATAATTCTGCAGTTATCAGAAGATTAGGATATCTTTGTGATTTACTTAATATAGATGTTAAATTGCCAACGATTAATACCAGGAATTATGTATTTCTTGATCCTACAATGCCAAAATATGGCATTAAAAACGCTAAATGGAGATTAATAATCAACCTGGATGACCATATCTTAAAAAATTTAGAATGATACCTTCTTTAGAAATCAGACAAATTGCCAGAATAAAAGGTGTTCCTCTATCCACGATAGAAAGAGATTATGCGCAAAACTGGTTATTAAGTGAACTATCTACTTATCCCTTGGTGCTAAAAGGCGGAACGGGAATTAAGAAAGTTTATTTTGGAGATTATAGATTTTCAGACGATATAGACTTTACAGCAACAAAAGACATTAATAAAAAACTACTAAATGAATGGTTTGATAAAGCTACTAAAAATGTTCAGAAAAAATCTGGTATTTATTTTAAATGTGAGAATACTAACATTAATGAAGATACTACAGGTTTTGAAGTTAATACTTATTTTCAAATAACCCAAAAGAAGACCCATTTAACAAAAATTAAAATAGATATTACCTCATATGATAAAGAAAAATTATTGTTACCAATTAACATTATGAAAATTATTCACCCTTACTCGGATAATTTACAAGTAGATATTAAAGTTTATGCTATTGAAGAAATTTTAGCTGAAAAGATTAGAAGTTTTTTTCAACGAACAAGACCGAGAGATTTATATGATGTGTGGTTTTTATGGGATAAGATTAGCCAATTGAAATGTTTAGGTATCCTTCAACAAAAATTTTCTTTTTCAAGAGTAAAGTTTAATATTCAGGATTTAGCCAATAGAAAAGATGATTTTAAATGTGCCTGGGAGAATTCGCTTAAGCATCAATTAACATCAATACCTGATTTTGAATATGTTTATAGAGAAGTTTTAGAGTTAATTATAAATAATATTAAAATCACTAATAATTAACATAATTTATTGATTTATAATTTTCTTTACTTAAGTATTTAAATTCAATTGCATCAGGAGCTATCTTTTTTAAACGGGGAAAGATATAATTTTGTAATGAAAAAAGAATATAAAAAAGGGGAAAAAGATTGACAGATTTCTTAATTTGTAGACTAAGTATAACTGTATAATTTGAAGGTAATAAAGAAGGATAAGATAAGATTAGTAAACAAGGTAAAGCTTTATAAACCCTATCCTAATTTAAAAAGGAAAATAAATCAACAAAGAAGGAGAGAAAAATGTTAAAAAAGTTAGGTTTTTTGCTTGTCGCAATTCTGTCATTTAGCTATTTAATGGGTTTAACGGCAGGAGATATAGCTATTCTGGGAGTTAATACTGATGCAACAAAATCAATGATTTTTGTTGCTTTAGCCGATATTCCTGCTAATACTACAATTTCTTTTACCGATAATGGCTGGAATGCTACTACTCAAAGCTGGAGAACTGGAGAAGGGACAATAAGTTGGTCACATAACGCTTTAGTTAGTAAAGGTACCTGTATAACT
>MWCN01000149.1 GCA_002070045.1 Candidatus Cloacimonetes bacterium ADurb.Bin211 | reverse complement strand
TTTAGAGGAGGAATATACAGGAGATTATCTTGCTTTCAGGAAGCGCTATTTTGAAGAGTTTCGTCAGATGAGTCCAACTGGTAAACTGGTCTCCAAAGAAGAAATCTGGCTATTTTGTGAAACTTTGTTAAGTGATAAATTAGAAAATTTTACGGGTAAAAATATTATCATAGACGGTGGTTTTTCGGCTATTCAGCAAATAAAGGAGAATATGATACAGTGAGAATTAAGCCTTGCTTTTATCTACTGATTATAATGCTCCTCTTTTCTACATCGTTATTTGCCTTGCCTTTTAAAGATGGAGAAAAGCTAACTTTTAGTATTAAATACGGAATAATTAAAGCAGGGACGGCTACTTTTGAAGTTCAATCTTCAACCTATTATAATAGACCAGTCTGGTATTTATGCATTACTGCTCAAACCTATCCTTTTTTTGATGCAGTATATAAAATCCGAGATAAGATTGAATCCTGGTGGGATAAGCAAACTTTATTGCCCTATAAATCATCTAAACGATTGCAAGAAGGGAAATACCGACAATACAGAATACATTACTTTGACCAGGTTAATAGAAAAACCACCTATATGAAATGGAGTTACAAAGAAGAAAAATGGAATGCTGAAGAGAAAAAACTTCCATTTGAAACTCAGGACATAGTAAGCTCTTTTTATGAATTGAGGAATCGTTCGTTAAATCCAGGGGACAAATCAAAACTCTATGTTACCACAGATGGAAAGTCTATAGTAACAACAGTTAAGGTTTTGAGAAGAGAAAAAGTTTCAACCATTTTTGGTGATGTAAATTGTCTGGTTCTAGAACCTGATATGAAATCAGAAGGTATTTTTAAGGGTTCAAGTAAGCTTTTAATCTGGGTAACTGATGATACCTACAAAATTCCAGTTAAAGTTGAAAGTTCAGTCTCTATTGGCACTTTTGTAGTTCAATTAGAAGATGCTCAGAATGTTCCTTATAAAATAAAGAAATCTAATTGATGGTTGACCTTTTAGATTTAAATAGTTATGATTATTATTTACCCCAGGAATTGATAGCTCAATATCCTTTAAAAGACCGTAGTTCCTCAAGATTGATGCATATTGATAGGAAGACAGGCACAATCTCTCATCTTTATTTCCGGGATTTGGTAGATTTATTAAATCCAGGAGAGGTTCTGGTTATTAATAATAGCAAAGTTATTCCAGCTCGTTTATATGGTTATAAAGATAATGGTACCAAAATTGAGGTTTTACTTTTAAATCATCTGGAAGGGTCAAAATGGAAATGTATGGTTCATCCGGGTAAACGATTGAAAAGAGAACAAGTATTATGGTTTTCTTCTCAGCTGGAAGGATTGATTTCGCTTCCTGACGAAGATGGTTTACGGGTGATTGAGTTTAATAATCCAGATACTTACTGGAAAGAGATTGAATGTATTGGACATACACCTTTGCCACCATACATTAAAAGGGTAGATGAAGCAGAAGACCGCCAAACTTATCAGACTGTATATGCTAAAGAGCCAGGTTCCGTGGCAGCACCTACAGCTGGTTTCCATTTCACCGAAGAAATGCTTTCTCAATTGCAAGAAAAGGGTATTCAGATAGTCAATATCATTTTACATATAGGAATGGGTACCTTTGTGCCTATTAAAACTCCAAGAATTGACCAGCATAAAATGCATAGTGAATTTTGCACCATTTTAGAGGAAACCGCAAATGTCATTAATAAAGCAAAATTAGAAGGACGAAGAGTCATCGCTGTCGGTAGTACATCTATTCGGACTCTGGAAAGTTTCTGGGAAAACGGTTCTTTGATGAGTGGCTCTAAGTGGACAGATATATTTATCTATCCAGGAAAAAAAATTCAGGTAGCAGATGCTTTAATAACCAATTTTCACTTACCTAAATCAACTCTACTGATGATGATTTCTGCTTTTGCAGGTTATGAATTGACCCGTAAAGCTTATGAAATTGCGGTTCAGGAACGATATCGTTTTTTCAGCTATGGGGATGCAATGTATATATCATGAAAACTAAACTTACATATCATTTACTGGATAGCACGATGAAGGAATACCAGAGACTAACTCAATTCTGTCCAGGGACTCATCAATGGATTATTCGTGCAAAGGAACAAAAAGCAGGAAGAGGAAGAGGAGATAGATACTGGTATTCACCTGAAGGTGGACTCTGGCTAACTTTTGATATTTATTATGATGACTTTATCCCTAATTTTCCACTTTTCATTGCTTATTGTATTCATTCACTTTTATTAGAACTTTTCCCCCTAGAAAGCTTATCTATTAAATGGCCTAACGACATAATGTGGAAGAATAAAAAAATGGCAGGTATTCTTTGTGAACATAATGAGGTAGAAAAGAAATATATAATTGGACTGGGATTAAATACTAATCTGAATCAGGAAATTATTCAGGATAAACATATTGTAACCATATCAGATGCAGAGAAGGAAAATGACCTTTGCATACCAGTTTATGATGATGCTAATCAGGGAAAACTTAAGATTGCAATACTATCATCACTTATAGGTTTTCCTATTTCTAACGAATATCTGTTAGAATTGATTATTGCTAACGTTTATAAGAAGTTAGATTTACTTTCCAAGCCAAAAATTTACCTTGATTATATTAATTTATGGCTATATGGCTTAAATCAAATTGTTCACGCTCAACTTGATAATAAAATTGTAATAGGTAAAAATATTGGAGTTGCTGATGATGGAACTTTATTACTAAAGGATAAAGATGCTCATATCCAGAAAATAAATTACGGTAGTTTTAGATATATACCTGACTTATAGTAGCACTTTTCCTTGACAGTTATACCTTTACTAAATCAAAGGAATAAAAAGGATAATTTTCCAGGAGGAATGATGAAAAAGTGGATGATAATAGTCCTTGCTGTTTCGCTGGTTCTTATATCTTGCGCCAGCAACAAGAAAGAAGTTCAACCGGAACAGGTTCAGAAAGCCGAAGTAACAACTAAGGTTGCTATCTTGCCCTTGAAAGCTCTGGATAGTTCAAGCCATTATATTACTAAAATCCTGACTGTTCGTGACCTTGAACTGACTTTTAACAAATATCCTAATTACACTTTATTAGATATGGATGAGACTGCAGCGGTATTTAAAGAATCAGGTTATCCAGATGTGGAAGACTTAGAAAAGGAAGAGATTGATAATCTGGCAAAACAATTAGGTGCAGATGTAATAATTATTGCTACAGTTAGTGAAACCAGCTCAGATTTATTTAATATTACAATGCGAATATATAGCACTGTGTCCACTGACCTCAAACAGATAAGTTTTAATGTGGGCAAAGAAAAGACTGCTCGTTGGAAAGAACTGGAAGAAAGTATGATGAAAGAGCTGGATGATTTTGTGTCCAACGAAATTGATAAGCTCTTCAATATAGCTGCTAATCATTTTAATAATGGCAATTATACTACAGCAGAACAACTCTTAAAACAGGTTATTGCTTTAAAACCTGAAAAAGTTGATGCTTACTATTTCCTCGGTAATACCTATGTTAAATTGGAGAAAAACGATTTAGCTGAAGAATATTTTCTTAAAGCTTTAGAAATTCAGCCAGACCATCAACCAACTATTATAGCTTTAATTGATTTATACGATAAAACCAATCAACCTATGAAACGGATTCCTTTAATGGAAAAGATCGCCGAATTATCACAAGATGCGGAAACCTGGTTTGCCGTTGGAAATCTTTACAATCAATTGGACAACAAAGAAAAAGCAAAAGAATCATATCTTAAAGCTCTGGCTATTGATCCTGAGTTTTCTGGAGCTATCGTAAATCTATCTATTATTCTCTATGATGAAGGAAATTATAGCGAAGCTATACCTTATCTGGAAAAAGCCTTTGAAGAAGCTCCAGACAATACTTTCATAGCAGCACGTTTAGCCACTGCTTATCAAAAGAGCGGAAGAACCCAGGAAGCTATTGATAAATATGAAAATGTGTTAATTAAAGATCCTAATAATATTCAGGCTTACCTGAACCTGATTAGTATCTACAGAAGTATGGGAAACAATGCCAAGGCAATTGAGAAGATAAATGCTTTGAAGAAAGTTGCTCCGGATAATCCTTATGCCTACCTTAATCTTGCTGCCATTTATCTGGAACAGGGTAAACTAAATGATGCAGAAACTAATGCTAATATTACTATCAGTAAGGACCATACTCTTTATCAACCTTATATAATACTCTCTTCCGTCTATCAAAGTAAAGGAGCAGAGTCTTATAATAAATATATTGATTTAGACCGTCAGGCTTCAAGAGCAGTTGGAAAGAAAGCTTTAGACCTTAAAAAACAGCGTGATACAGCGAAAAATAACGCTATTAACCATTTTAATAAAGCATTAAACTATTTGCAGACTGCACGTAATTACACCAATGATACAGAAGCTTTAAATGATATCAATAGTCGTATCGCTCACATTAATCAGTTACTTTCACAATTATAAGAACATTCTGATTATATAGTATAAAATATAAGCGCCTGATAAAATTCAGGCGCTTATTTCTTTTATGGAGTTTTCTCTTATGAAATTTCGTTATTTGAAAGCTTCCATACCAGAAAAGTCTCTTTCCGGATTAAAGCTTTGCAGAATATGTAAATCGCTTTCTGTTAGCTCATCAAGACAAATACGGGTAATCAATTCTCCCATACCAGGTCCCAACATAAATCCCTGACCACACATTCCAATTGCATTAATAAAATTATCACCTGTTTTTCCAACTATAGGAAAGCCATCTGGAGTCATTGGATATTGTCCTCTCCAGGTTCTACGAACTCTTAAATTATGTAATCTTGGATATACTTCCAGCATTCGTTTGGTGCACATAGGTAAAAAAGTGGAAGTGCTTCTATTATCAATTCCTGTTATTGGGGGTTTTGGGGTAATACAAAAAACTATCTGTCCTTCATTATTCTGATAGAAATAGAAGTTCTCCGAACCCGGACGAGTACGCATATCAACAACCATAGGACCCATAAATCTGGCAACGGGTTCAGTTATTCCTGCTTCATGATTTTCAGGTTGAACGGGAAGGTTTATTCCTGCCATTGCAGCTATTTCTCTGCCATAATTTCCTGCTGCATTGATTACCATTCCTGTATAGTAGATTCCTTTATCTGTAATAACCCTGGATATTTTGCTTTGACTCATATCAAAACCAATCACCTTTTCTCTAAAATGATATTCAACTTTAGCTTCCAGAGAATGGAAATAATAAGCGGAACCTAAAAGTAGGGGAGAGCAGCTGCCATCTTCTGGAGAATAGGTAGAACCTCTAAGTTCTTCTTTATTTATACCCGGGACAAGTTCATTATATTCTTCTGGACTAACCCAGGTTATATTTAATCCGTAGCTATGTTGAACTTTCATTAAGTCCTTCAAGGTCTTTTCATCTTCTTCTCTATAAGCAGGATAACTGTAACCATTACTCATCCAACCAATATCATCACCCCAGGTTTCTTGCCAGTTTTTCATTATTTCAATGGAACGCTTGCAAACATTGATTTTTCCATAATCACTATGAGTAGCACGAACTCCACCTATAGCTTTCTTGTTATTTTGTTGACCTGGTGCACTTTCTCCATCTATTACCAGCACTTTTTGTTTTCGTAATGCCAGATTTAAAGCCGTGGGAACTCCTATTGAGCCAGCTCCAATTATTATTACATCATATATCTTATCCATTTTCAATCTCCATCAGGAAATTTTTCTAAGGGGACCTCAATGAAAAGAGGTCTTCGAGTATTAGGAACAACTTCATCAATGGAAATACCTTCTTCCCTTAATAACTGTATGATAAGATTTTCACAAGTTTTTGCACCACAAGGACCCATCCCAGCACGAGTTTTTGCTTTAATTTGATTTAGATTAGTTACCCCAGAATGTATCATTTTGCGAATGTCACCAGCTTTAACTCTTTCACATAAACATATCATCGCATCATCCGGCATTTTCTCGGGCATCACAGGTTCTGGAAGGGGGTTACTAATTTCCTTTTCCTGAATACGAAATGATGCTATTTTACGTGCAATGGCTTTAGGAACTTGCACTTTAACCAATTGTGTATGCCGTTTTTTTACATCTATTACCGAAATTATTGGATAGAATCCCAGTGAATTGCCATCTATATCCATCAATTCAATCTCTTCACCTTCAGTTTTAGGAATATTGAATACCTCATAAGGTATTGTTACTATAGGATGTTCTTTATCATTTCTATAATCTACCAGAGTGATAGCCAAACCGGGACAGATAAGAACGCATTTATAACAACCAATACAATTTCCTGAATACACTGGCAAAGACATCAAATCACCGTCTTCTGTATGTATAGAATTGGTAGGACAGACTGTCGTGCAGGGATTGCAAGGAATCTCCTGAAGACAATGTATAACCGGGAAGACCCCTGTTTCTGGAAGGTCTTTTTGATAATCTTTTATTTTTCCGGGATGGGATTTTAGCACCTCAGCTTTAGCATACCACTCGGAAGGAATGTCTTCAACTTCCTCTTTTCCACATTCTTTAGCTATGATGAGTCCAGCGATTTTCCCATTAAACATTGCCGAAGATGCTTCTGCAATTTCCTGAGCATCTCCAGCAGCATAAACCTGAATTCCTGCTTCTTTTGCTTCTTCCGTGAATTCTGAGAGAGAATTTAAGCCCACTGCAATAAGTAATGTATCACAGGCAAAACTCTTTTCTGTTCCCGGTATAGGTTTGAATTCACTGTCTATCTGAGCTATAGTGATACTTTCAACTGTTTCCTTACCTGCTGCATTGATTATGGTATGCGAAGTATAAATGGGAACACCTAATCTTTTTAATTTGTCCGAATGAACCTTATAACCTCCACACTGGGGCATAGCTTCTGCCAATCCAACTACATTAATTCCAGCTTGTAAAGCGTGATATCCTGCAATTAAACCAACATTTCCTCCACCTATAATGAAAAGTCTATTCGTAGGACGAACCAGATCCCTATTCACCAGGGTCTGAAAAGCTCCAGCTCCGTAGATACGTGCAAGGTCATTTCCCGGGAATCTTAAGAACTTTTCACGTGCTCCAGCTGCATTTAGAATGATATGCGGAGTGACAAGTTTGTAAATTCCATCCTTCAATATTCCCACTTTTTTATCGCTAAAAACGAATAGGGCAGTGCTATTAAGCCAGACTTGAACGGAAGGATATTTCTGAAGTTCCAGAGCTAATAATTTTCCTATCTCAATACCTCTCATTCCGGCATTGCTATCTTCTTCACTACCAAAGAATTTATGGGTCTGCAAAACGAGTTTTCCACCCAGAGCTTGCTTATCATCAATCAACAGAGTATTAATATTATATTTGCCCAATTCTATCGCAGCAGAAAGTCCTGCAGGACCACCTCCGATGATAAGAATCTCCACCTCTAATTTTTCCAGTGGGGGATATTTGGGTATAAAGGCAGTATCAGGAAGTTCGGGAAGTCCTTCTAAAGAACGAATTTCCATACCTGGAGTGACAGCTGTCATACAGGATTTGACCGACACACCATCTGCTATAACGGTACATTTAGCACATTGTCCATTTGCACAAAAAATTCCTTGAGCACTGCCATCTTTATGATGATGTCCAAAGATATTAATTCCATTAGCTATTAGGGCAGAGGAAATCATCTCGCCTTTTTTAGCTAGTAAAGGTTCACCATTCCAGGTAAATAAAACATCTTCTCTTTCTTCTATCGGAAGAATAGGATGCTTTAATATACGGTGATTTTCCATAATATGAGAAAAAACTCCTTTAATAATATATTTTTTTTAATCCAAAACTTAAAAAACCTGCTTATGTCAAGCAAAAGCTGAAGACATAAAGCTTTTATAAGAGTAAAAAATTCTTTCTCTGAAACCTATCTTTCTATCTATCCTACATTTTTTTAAATAAATTCTTGCTCCCTTTTACTCTCTTTCCTGTTTTTCACCTAATTATGCTTAACTTATGCCCACTTTTGGACATAAGCTGGACATCAGTTGGACATAAGCTAGGCATAAGATAGGCATAATCACGGAAGATACAGATCATTAATTTTAGCTTAAGGATATTCTATATTCTTAATAAAGGTAATATCTTAAGTTTAATTTATAAAGGAGAGACAGTAAAAAAATGAGAGCGTTCAAATAAGTGAGTTTCAAGCAAACTAAATTATATTAACTCATCCAGAAATTATGAATAAAAATAATTTGGATTTATTAAGGAATTGTAATCTTGCGAGCTAAATCGTCAAAGTTATCAAACCAGTATTTTCGGTAATTTTCTGGAACTTCTGCTATACCTCGTTTTGGTTTTAACAATAGTAGTGTGTTTACAGTATATCCATTGTAGGAAAAATCTTTGCTTTGTTTTATATCACCAGATTCAAATATCCTTGAGTAACCATCAATTTTTCTATAAGCATCTGTATATTCTGTTCCTTTGGGGTCAATAAATACAATCTGATATCTATTACCTTTTTGCAACCAAAAAATAAAATCTGGTTTGAAATTTGCGATATTATTTCCTTTCGCATTGTAATAAGGGATAAAAACCTCATCTAAAGTTTGATCAAGTTTGGAAAACATCCACCAGTCAAATTGCTTAAATATATTATTGGATTTATCAAGATATTGTTCTAATTCGTTAATGAAATCAACTTCACTTTTAACATTGATAATATGATTGATATATTCAATTTTTTCCGTTTCAGAAAGTATTACCGGAAGATAATAATGATTTTGAATGTATTTAATTTTTAAACCATCATAATCAATTTCTTTTACAAAATCTAATTCTAATTGTTGATATGATTGTTTAAATTTTTTTGTATCTTTAGTTTTATCAAATTCCGCATCAATTTCTTGTTCTTTAGAAGCCCTTTTATAATAGTTTTTAACTTTTTCTATGTTTTCTAATATTTTATCTTGGTTTTTACTATGGGAGAATCTAATTTTTTTGAAATGAACTATTTCATCTTCTAAATCCTTAAACTTATCAAACTCTCTACTCTTTACACCTAGATAATCAAAAATTCTTCCCAGAATTAACTCTGGCTCAAAAAGTGAGGTCTTCTCGCTAAAATCATAATATTTATCTTTTTCTTGAAAACTATCCTTTGCCTTTTGTAAAATTTTCGCTTCGCAGTCATATTTTGTTAAAGCGATTTTATCGCCGATAAAGTCATAGTATTGAGATGTTATATTAAAATCATCAGTGCTAATAGGATATTTTTGCGGGGTTTTATCTTCGGCAAAAATCATTTCAGTAGTTTTATATACTGGTATTAAAAGTAGACGATTTTGTACCTCAGGATTAAGAATAAAAGCTTCGCCCAAAATTATATCTTGTTTCTCAGCTTTCAAGGTTGCAATGATTTCCTTCAGGTTTTC
>MWCN01000148.1 GCA_002070045.1 Candidatus Cloacimonetes bacterium ADurb.Bin211 | reverse complement strand
AATGAAAATGGAATAATGAACCTAATCCCGGAACAAAATTGGTTTGGGATAGAATATCTCACCATACGCTCTTCTGATCAAAGTGGTTCTTATGTTGAACAGACCTTAAAGGTAACCGTTATTCAAACCTGGAATACACAAGAATATTTTAATAATGAAGGAATGACTCCATCTGGATGGACCCAACAGCATATTGGAACCACCAGTTTTCCCTGGCAAGCGGTCCAGTTGGAAGGAACAAACTATGCAATGAAAACAACGGTAACTACTGGTGGAACTGCTAATGAAAGATTATTATCTCCTCTTTATAATCTTTCTAACTATAAAGATATTCAGGTCTCTTTTGACTCAGATTTCCTGCCTTATGGCAGTGGTACTGGTAGTTTTGCCTATACCTTAAATAACTTGACCTATACCGTGGTAGAAACTTATACTACCAGCCATTCTGGTATGAGAACTTACACTATTCCAGCTATAGATGCTAAACCTACAGTTAGATTTAGATGGTTATACAGCAATTCCACGGCTAATACGGGACAGAATAATTACTGGATTATAGATAACTTCAAGATTTTCGGCATAGTAAAAGATACTCAAGCACCAGAAGCAGTAACGGCATTAAGTTTAGTCTCACAGGATAATCATTCTGCCCTGCTTAGCTGGAATCCCAGTTCTGATCTTTACTTTGATAGATATGAAATCTATATCTCCAGCGATGAAAATGTTACTACTACCGATCGTTTATGGTCAGTAAATGAAGATCATAATCTTTATTTTGTATCAACCACTCAAACCCATATTAATCCACTCACTGATGGAGAATACTGGATTGCAATCCGGGCTGTAGATAGAGATAACAATGCTACTCCCCTATCCGAATCAGTTTATGTGAGAATAGATGCAACCGGACCTACTTTTTTCAATCCCATCCCTTCCGGTCAACCTGAACCTGAATGGTCAAATAGTATAATTGTAACCATAGGCTGTCAAATAAATGATCTTAATAATATTAATTTAAATTCTATTAAATATAGAATTGATAGCAATGGAAATGGTATCTATGATGAAAATGAAATCTGGCAAACATTGCCTCCTGCTAAAATTATGAATGGAACTAAAGCAACTATTAGCGTAAATGTAAGTGTAGAATATCCATCTGAAGGAGTTTTAGCTTTTGAATTCCAGGCTACCGATATCTATGACAATACCGGTTATAGTGGAACAAACGGTATAGAAGGTATAGAAGATGATTGGGTGGTAAGATTAGATTATCCTCCTGCTCCAATCAATAATTTCTTTGTTCAGGAGGTATATTGTTATGCTTTCCTTTTAAGTTGGACAGCCTCCTCTGATCTATATTTTGCTGGTTACAGGATATACTACTCTACTTCTCCTGATGTAAGTGAGATAGATATGGTATGGGATAGCTCTAATGACCCGCAACTGGCTTTTGCTGGAGAAGGAATAATCTCTACCACTATAACTGGACTTCTGCCCGCCACTCGTTATTATTTTATCTTACAGGCTTATGATTTAATTGGTAATATAACACAATATCCTCAGGTGATAACTGCTATGACCTCATATTCTATTCCTGTGACCCCGCAAAATCTGGTTATAACCGTAAGTGGATATGATATTATGCTAAATTGGGATGCAGTAACTTTAGATACCTCTCAAAATCCTATTACTATCAGTTATTATGAGGTGTATGTTAGCGATCAGCCTTACTTTGAATGCAATATAGATAACCTTTTATGCACCACAGAAACTCCCTGTCTATTAATTGAAGGAGGAGCAGAATTTGCTGATAGATTGTTCTTCCAAATTAAGGCAGTAAGTGGAGCTATCACTAAAAAGAATAAGGTACTTCCACAAAAGAAATAAGGCTCTGTTAGCTAAAAAAGAAAGACCCGGCATATGCCGGGTCTTTTTATTAGCACCACAATGTCCTTTAAGGGTGTCACAATGTCCTCATTGTGACCAGCTCCGAAGGAGCTGAGAATATACTTGATACTCAAAAAACTTAAAACTATAGAAAAGTGAAATTTTTCTAAGCCCTGTCGGGCTTGGAAAGATGAGGACATCTTCCCACCAATTTACCCCATTACTTAGTATTATACTGATTTAATTTACTATGAGATACTAATTAACTGGTGAAGATTGATGTAAATGAGAACATTTACATTCCTGGAGCTGAGAATATACTTAATACTCAAAAAACTTAAAACTATAGAAAAGTGAAATTTTTATAAGCCCTATCGGGCTTGGAAAGATGAGGAAATATTCTCCTTAATTTATCCTATTACTTAGTATTATATTGATTTAATTTACTATGAGATACTAAACAGCTGGTGAAGCTTGATGTAAATGAGGACATTTACATTCCAGGGGCTGAATACCTTAATGAAAAAACTTAAAACTATATAAAAATGAAATTTTTCTAAGCCCTATCGGGCTTGGAAAGATGAGGACATCTTTCCACCAATCCCATTACTTAGTATTATATCGCTTTAATTTACTATGAGATATTAAATAACTGGTGAAGATTGATGTAAATGAGGACATTTACATTCCATAGTTAGCTTTATACTTTTTAGATTCTTACCAAATATAAATTGACAATGATAGATAACTAAGAAAGTAGTGATATAATAATTTATTAAACTAAATAAATAGATAATATGACTTTATTTTAAGAAGCTTAGCATAGGGGAACAATTATGAGTCTTATTCGTGCTATAGATGTATCTGTAGAATTCAGTGGTAAATCTATTCTTAGGAACA
>MWCN01000147.1 GCA_002070045.1 Candidatus Cloacimonetes bacterium ADurb.Bin211 | reverse complement strand
GATTCGTCGGGTGGAACTGGAAACCAAGATGACTGGTTCCGACCTTATTTTCTTGCTCCGGGAGATAGAAAGAGCTGAAAGAAATAAGGAAAGAGCACAACATGAAATGATTGAAGCTAATGTTCGTCTGGTCATCTCTATTGCCAAACATTACAATAATAGAGGCCTGGAATTCTTAGACCTTATTCAAGAAGGAAATACTGGATTAATGCGTGCCGTGGAAAAATATGATTATCGTAAAGGTTATAAATTTAGCACTTATGCCACCTGGTGGATTCGTCAAGCTATAACTCGTGCGATTGCCGACCAAGCTCGCACTATTCGTATTCCCGTTCATATGATTGAATCTATCAATAAGATTAATAGGACCACTCGTCGTCTTCAACAAAAGCTGGGCAGAGACCCTTATCCTGAAGAAATCGCAGAAGTGCTGGATATGCCAGTAGATAAAGTGAAGAGTGTGCTATCCATAGCCAAGGAGCCTGTGTCTCTGGATAAACCTATCAGTCATGATAATGAAGAAAGTGTGCTCAGCGATTTTATTCCAGACCGTTCTACTATCAGTCCAGAAAGACTGGCAGAACGCACTATGTTGAAAAAACAGGTAGATGAAGTGCTGAAAACTCTCACCACTCGTGAAGAGCGAGTTATTCGCCTTCGTTTTGGTATTGACGATGGTTATCATCGTACATTGGAAGAAGTAGGGAAAATCTTTCAGGTTACGCGTGAACGAGTGCGTCAAATAGAAGAAAAAGCACTTAAAAAATTGCGTCATCCTTCTCGGGCAGCCATTTTACAACAGTTTCTGGATAACTTTAATGTCAAGTGACATACACTCATCTGTTCTTTACCTTCAGGAACAAAGTACTGTGTTTAAACATTGCACGCTGTTGTAAAAGGACAATATCAGGGGTCATAGGAAAACTGGGAAGAGAAAGTGGTAGAAAAGATACATAATCTTCCCTTTTCTCTATCTATTTTATACTTTTCCTGCTCTCTGATCCCTTATTTTTCTCTCCTAAATCTCATAATATTTACCTTTCAGGGTTGAATTATGGTTTATAGTTGCGACCAGAATAAATATCATTCCTGGTATAATAATTTAACCAGTGAGGAGCGTAGCTGGCAAAATATTCTAACAAAGCTCTGGCAGATATTCCAGCATTATCCAGAGAAAGAACTCACCGATACAGACATATTTTATCTGATATTTTTAATTCCTTATCTACAAAAAAAACAAGAAAAATTCATTTACGATTTATGTCATAAAAGAAACATAAACTATTGGGCATCATTGGTCAGTAGAGCAGGCGATTTTTTATATTTTATTTATCCCCAACTTAAATCTCTGAAGAAAAACCTGGAAGGGAAAAGTGATGAGCATTTGTATCGCTATCTCACCCGGGTTTTTCAAAATATCATCATTCAATGTAATAAAATTATGATACAAGAACTGGAAGCTGTTGAATATCATTATGATGATGATTATATGAATTCTTCCAGCAAAATAACATATCATCCTTCCAAGATTAACACTTTGAGTGATATTATCCTGAAGGAAGAGAACCGGAGAGGTGCAGAAAAGTTGTATATCCAGATAAAACAAGATTGGTCTCTCAATAAAATAAATCTACTCTGTGAATATTATGAAAAGATTAATGGCATTAAAACTGAAAGACTTAAGGCAGAAAGTGAAAACAATATATATAAATTGCATCAGCGATTGCGTGCAGACTTTAATGAACTACTCACCCAATATAACAAGGATGAAATTAGAGCTTTTTTCAAGCTGTATATGCCAGAATTATGTCAGAAAACCCCTCCTTCTCCAACATATCTATATAATAAGAAAACAAAGGCGGGAAAACTCTAATGAAAAACGAAGATTTAGAAAAAGAACTTTTTGAAATCTATCTGGACTCCTTAGAAGATAGATTTGATTTTAATGAAGATAAAGAAAAAATAGAAAGCTTGATCACAGAGGCAGGTGAAGCCAGTATCATAGTTGAAAAGAAGAATATTATAGAACCGATAGAGACTCAAGTGCTGGGGACTATTCGTCAGCTTAGTCACTCTGGTAAACTTATCAATTATACACCGTTAGAGCTTAAAGAAAATGGACTTTTTCTGGCGATGAAAGCCAGCTCTTTTGTTCGTTATGCACTGAATACAGATATTATCGCACCTGGCTATAGCGGTGAATACTTAATTGATCCATATAACAATTTCTTGCTTTATCCAGAAGAAATTGAAGCTAGTGTAGTGCTGGATTATCTGGATACCGTGAGTGTTCTGGTATTGCAGGAAGCTTTTGATAATATTAAGAAGGAAGAGCAGATACGGAAAAGGATAGATTTTTCTGCTATTCAGGATAAGTGGAAACTGGAATTCAGGTTCAAAGAGTATCAATTGACCAGCCATTTCCGCTTTAGAAATGTAGATGAGAATGCTATAGATTTGACACCAATGGTAGATTTGCTGATGAAGAAAGAAGAACTATCAATCAGTAAATACGCTGCTGCCCGACCAACTTTAACGGAAGCTTTTGATTTAATGAGGCAACCAAAATCCTCTAATATCTTTTATGCGCTCACTCATACTCTGGTAAAAGAATCTGATGGCAGAGTTTTTCTCTATCCAGATGAGGATTATATAGATAAAGCTGGAAGGATTTATATCTGTACCGAGTGCGTTTTTGAGGGCTATATCCCCAGAAGATTGCGGTTAGGTGTGATAGGATTTAGAGACCTCAAATCTATACAAGAATTGTTAAATATCCGCATTGAAATGGAAGAAGAGGAGAAAAAATGACTTTTCCTGAGCTTGTAACTGCCTATTTAAAGGAAGGAACTGAACTCCTGAAAAATAAAATTTTGGACTATCTGAATACCAATAATTTTTCTGAAGAAGATTGGTTGCCCATCATTGATTTGCTTTTTAATCCCTATTCAAATAAGGTTAGTGCCTTTGCCTGGCTTGCTTTAATCGCTAAATCTCATCAGGATTCAGACCTGGCTAAGCGTCTGGATTTGAATCCGGGACAATTTGCCGAGGTTTTTCAATCCCGTATCAGAAAAGCTTATTTTCCTATAATAGATACTCAAAGTAATGGTATCTTAGCTGAAGTTTTAATCTTTCCTTTTAGTTCAACCGAATTTAGAGCCATCTGTTTTAATAAAAATTATCTGGAACCAGCTACTATTCTTGCGCAATTAACCGGGAAAAGTTTTCTGATGGTATTCACAGAGGATTTTGTAGGCGATTCCTGGATGGCAGCAACTTCTGCCGCTTTAATCGCAGATAATCCCGATGATTTGAAGGATTTTTGCTTTTCGGGAGCTGTGAATGAATCAGGTAAAATCTTGTCACCAGCTCAATTGACTGAGAAAAAACAGTGTTGTGAAGTCTATGGGAAAAGATTAATTACTGCAGTTAAATCTCTTGAAGAGCTGGAGTTCTGGCTTAATAGCTGCGAACTTCCCGTTCCCCTGGTGCAAAGTAGTGGAACACCAGATAAAAAGTCTTCCTGGTTATTAAAAATGGAAGCAGCTATTCAAAAGGAATATCCTCTTTTCAATCTCCAGGCTTTATTTGAATTTACCGGTTTGAATGTGGAGTGCCTCTCCATCTTTAAAGAAGGAGATTTTCCTTTTATTCCAGAAGTCTGGCAGGCTTTTCTGGGGGGAATAGACCACTTTGATAGAGTGGAACAAAAGCTTGGCACTCGTAAAGCAATCTTCTGGTATGCCGGAATGTTGAGCTCTCTTCAGTTTGGCATCGGAGCTATTTTCGGGTTCAATCGCCCAATCTATATCTGTCACTGGGAAGTTTCTAATCAGGAATATCTTCCTGTCTTCAGACTTTATCGTCCAAATAATGCCCGAGTTTTGAAAAATGTATCCTTTGATCCCCATTCTTTCACTCATATTAAGTATGAAATAGATGCTATATCCAATCAAATGAACGACCTTGCTCTAATCTTATATTTTGGTAGTCATAACCCCTATCAGGAAGTGATTAATTATTTTAAACCTTTATTCCCGGATTCTGGAACTCTTTTCATCTCCTTGAAGGAAAGTCAGGGACAAATCAATCTGGACTCGGATTGGCTGAGAATCGTGCAAGAGACCAATTCTTTACTTAACTATCTGAAAAAGAGTTATCACTGGCAAAGATTGCATATCTTCCAGAGCTCGCCCAATGCTATCTGTATAGCTCTCGGGATTGCTCTGGGAAATTTCACTCCTGCTACTATCTATCATTACCAACCTCAAGCAGAAGGGGAACATTATAAGGGGATGTATAACCTGGAAATGGTGAAAAATTATCGCCCTCAATATGTACCACAAACTTAAACTTGTTTCTTCTTATAGCCCGGATATGTTCTTTACCTTATTTTGTCTTGATAATTTTTCTTTCTTATCTCTCACTTATCTCCTGCTTATCAAAAGAGCTAAGAGAGAGTCAAGAGAGAGTCAAGGGAGAGAAGGTAAGTCCCTTAAAATGAATAAGTTAGGAATTATTATGACAAATATGTTAGCTAATGCATTGAATATTCATTAGATAGGTGAAATAAAAACTGAAGATTTCCTCAGATTTATTTGCTAAATGAGAAACCCTTAAAATTTGATTATAATTTAACAGGATAGAAGATAATTATGGAAAATAAAAGCAAAAGAATTCTCGCAATACATGATTTTTCCGGATTCGGACACACTTCTCTGATGGTTTGCATCCCTATAATGTATAGAATGGGTATTAGAGTCTGTGCTCTTCCTTCCGCTTATCTTTCTGCTAATACGGACTATCCCGAGCCGATATGGATTGATATGAGTTCCTATCTGGAAAAAATAAATGAACACTGGCACAAGATAGGACTTTCTTTTGATGCTATCAGCAGCGGATTTCTGGCTTCTCCCACTCAGGTTGAGCAAATAGGAAGTGTAATTGAATCCTGGAAGGAAAAAGTTAAAGTGGTGCTGATTGATCCGGTAATGGGCGATTATGGGAAATTATATTCCTGTTATGACGATAAAATGATAGGTGCTATGCGAGAACTTATCAGTTTAGCAGATGTTATTACTCCCAATTATTCTGAAGCTGCCTGGCTGGCAAGGGGGAAAATTAGAAATATAGGTGAAGAGAATGAACTTTTAGATTGGTGCCGGAAAATAAGTGAATATGGTCCAGAACATATAGTGATAACCTCTGTTCCTGGTTCAGCTTCAGATAGTTTGCAGGTTATGTATTATGAAACTAAGCTGGATAAACTAACTACATATCCGTTTGTAAAGAAAGATGGTATTTATCCTGGAGCAGGAGATTGTTTTTCAGCGCTTATGCTTGCGGGTTTAGTTAATGATTATAGTTTTGATTCTTCTATAAAAGCCACTATAAAAATTATAACCAGAGCTATGGAAGAACCAGTTATGGAAGGCACTAATTGGCGGGAAGGTCTTCCTCTGGAAAAGATAATTCAATGGGATTTAAGAAGTATATTTTCGGAGACGGATGCTTAAATAAATTTTATTTCAGGGTATTATAAATTTTACGGATATCCTCTTCGGACACATTTATAGGTGTATTTAACATATTTCTGCTTGCCAGCACTTCAGCTATATGGTCTTCAATAAATTCATCGCTCAGCTCAAGTTCTGCCCTTAGGGAGAACTTGTCCAGCCAGTGTTCAAAATTTTCCTTCGTAATATTTAAAGCAGAGAATAGGTTATCCAATTCCTCTTTTATATTAGGATAGTAAAGTTCCATTACCTGCTTCAACACCATTCCATTGCTTAGTCCGTGCGAAATACCAAAATGAGTGGTGAGAGGATAGCCGAGAGAATGTTGGAGAGTAGTTCCAGTCTGGGCAATAGTTATTCCTCCATAGAGAGCAGCTTGCATCAAGTTAGCTCTGGCTTGAAGGTTAGAAGGCGAATTTAGAGCTATTTCCAGATTTTTCATTATGGCATCTATTCCAGCTTGTATCAAAGGATAAATCAGCGGTTGGCGTTTATTAGAAAAGATTCCTTCCAGAAGATGTGAAAGTGCATCAATAGCAGTATGAAGAGTGATAGTATTATTTAAGCTTAAAGTATAACGAGGGTCACAGATAGCCAGTTTAGGGAATGCGAGTTCTGTTCCAAATCCTGCTTTAATTCCTGTGCTGGTGTCAGTTAAAACAGAATATTGAGTCACCTCACTTCCTGTTCCGGCAGTGGTGGGAATTGCTACCAGAGGAAGAGTATGAGAAAATTTATCCGGTGTAATATTATCTTCTTCAATAAGATTGTTTGCCGTTATTAAAGCCATAGCTTTGGCTGCATCCAGGGGACTACCACCTCCGATAGCGATAAGATAATCACATTGAGAATCTATTAAAAACTTAGCTCCTTCTTTAACTGTATCCCAGCAAGGGTTTTCTTCTACTCTAGCAAAAATAGCATAATCTGCATTATTCTTCTTTAAAACAGGAATCAGTTCATCTAAAGCGCCACTTAATTTTGCACTGCTTTTCCCGGTAACTATTAAAGGTTTAGTTCCCAATCTTATAAGATAAGCCTCTGCATTTTGTAAGGCATTTGCTCCAAAGAAGATTCTGGTCGGCAGGTATATCATTAGATTCGCTCCTGATAACGGTCTCAATTGATGTATAGTTAATCTTTTACAATTTACTTTTAAACCCTTATCCCATTACTTTATAGATAGGACTATAAATTCATAATAGTTTAGTTTAAATAAGGGGCAAGTTTATTTCATAAGCACCAATTTGTGTTGAAGATTAGATAATCCTTTGCTTTTAACTTTAACAAAATAGATTCCTGAAGAGCATTGAGTCCCTTTATTATCTTTTCCATCCCAGCGATAAGTGAACTCTCCTTTAGCATTTAAGGGAATAGTTTTTACTACTTGTCCACGAATATTATAGATATTGATTTTTCCTTTTAAATTAACATCGCTTTTAATGGCTATTTCTACTTGTTGGTTAACGGAAAAACAAGCAGGATTAGGATGGATAGATAGAACTGGAGGTGTAGCCACAGGGTCATTATAAGCAGTAGGATTAACTACGATTAAATTAGTAGGTAAACTTTCGGTGTTACCATCAAAAGCACAGACAGTTAGAATATAATGTTCATTAAAAGAGATATTACTTTGCCAATAAGTTTGGGAGAAAGGGACTTCTGCTATCATTTGAGGTATTTCTTGATTATAAGAATTATAAATACGATAGGAAGTCCATTGATGTATACCATCAGCCATAGGGGGTTGCCAGTATAGATTGAGGCTTTGTTCATAAAAGGCTTCTAAGTCATAGCATAACCATTGTGGTTGATAGATGGGAACAATCGGGTCAAATTCCCACCAGTTTCCTTCCTGCAGATAGGGTGTTTCTGCATTTGTAGATATATCATCAACTCTTTTGGCATAGCCATCTTCATTGTAAGTATATAATCTGTTAATATCAGATTCTGATAGCAGTAGCTTTACAGTTAGTATAGCCTGGGTTGCATTATCTTTTTGAATAATAATAGAATAGAAATAATCTCTGGGAGATGATTTATCAACAATACAACCAATTTCGGTCACATCTCTAAACTGGAAGTTAGATTGTAGCTGAGTGCCTTCTTCATCTATGATTTCCGTACGCGTCCAACTATCGCCAGTATTAAGATTATGAATCTTATCCCAGACCGTTTCCTCAGGAAGATTAAAGATAATGTTCCCCGAAGGATTGTAGCGTTCGTGACGAGCTAGATAGAGATAATCTCCTTCTTCATATAGCCAATTTATATAATACCAATGATAGACAAAGAAACGATGGTATAAAGGATAACAGTTATGAGTGCCTATCATCGTTGGGGTTCCAATAGTTTGATAGATAGGAGGTAGAGTTTCACTTATTTCTATATTGCCTACATTAACCGTGTTATTAGGATTAGGATTAAATATCTGAGGTTGTGATAAACCTCCGGGTGTCCCATAAAAAGTTTGGTCTATATCAGCTATATTAGCTAAAACAACCACATAGAAAGGTTCTGATAACTGAGAAGAATAGGAGAAAGGAGTTTCAGGATTAATAAATTCTTCGGCTAAGATATCGCCTGAATCTGCTCCAATAATCTGGATACGATGATTTATAAGGGTAAAGTTTCCACTATAAGTAATCTGACCACTAACCGTAGTGGCATTATAGGTCAGCAAAAACGGGTCAAAATCCACTGTAGGAAGTGATGAATTATCGTTATGGTCAAGAATGCCTGCTGCTATTTCTGCAGGATTAGTGGTTCCCCAGTAGTTGTTTTCAGCAAATATCACTATACTGGGATCGGTGTAGGAATAGGTATAAATACTATGAAGTGTATTGGTTTCATCAATATTATTATAGATGGCATTCTCACCTTGAGCCCAGATATGATATATAGAAAGATTGCCCAAACAGGGTTTAGCATTTTGTCCCAGATAAAATCCAGTAAAATTACCATAGATTTGATTGCGCTCAAAATAGGGTTCGCTGGTAGCACCAGTAATCATTACACCTGCACCAGAATTGGCATCTCCAGGAATAAAATTATTTCTGATGATATTATCTGCTATATAACCTGAAGAATTGAGCAGATAGATTCCCGTTAGATTGTTTTCAATTATATTATTCAAGATTTGAGGCTGGATAGCATTTACTCCTACAAGGTCCCAGGCAGTTATACCCTGTTTAAAATTATGGTGAATATGATTATTTTGAATTAAAGGTGAGTTTGAACCGTCAGAAGATTGATTAGAAAGCTGAATAGCGGCATAATATTGAGTACCGGTACCATTGGAACGAATCTCGTTATTTTCAATTACTAAATCACTATTTTGATTAATCATTATGCCATTATGAATGCTCCATTCAATTATGTTTTCTGAAATAAGGACATCTGCAGGGTCAGCTGCTCCGATAGCAAAGATTTGCAATGCTTTCTGATTATGAGAAAAACGATTATGAGTGATTTGTACAGGAGAATTAACTGAATTTACTCCATATTCTGCCTTCTCTATAAAGCAGTAAGATATAGAACTAGGTAAGCTCTCATTTTCCAATCGGATACCCTTCCACAGGGCATCAGGATCAGCTTGACCACTTTTAAAGCGGATGGTATCTGCTTCAGTTCCGATGGCATTTAAAGTGCCCTGCACCGTTAAGTAATAATTACCCATAGCATAAATATTAACCCCTGGCTCTATAGTTAAAGAAGACCCGACAGGAACTGTTACATCACCGATGATATTATAAGGGCTATTGACCAGGGTCCAGGTTCCTGATTGATTGCCACTAACATCTGTAGCATTTAAGGGAATCAGGATGAGTCCTGAGATTAAAAGAGAAAAAAGTAATAAATAGTGTTTCATTTTATCCTCCATCTTAAAATAAGATATAGCGGAAGAAGAAACGCCCCCTTCCGCTATCATAATTTGTTTAAATGTTTATTCCGATATAGCTTGCACAGGACAGACAGGTATGCAAGAACCGCAATCAATGCAAGTGCTTTCATCACATACGGCTTTATCACCTTCCATAGATAAGGCACCTGTAGGGCAGGCATCTATGCAAGCACCACAGCCGATGCAGATATCTTTGTCAATCTTAACCGCCATTTTTTAACTCCCATTTTTTTTCTACATTCTTTATTTTTATATTATTAGTCAAGTAGAATCTATTTTTTGGCTTTGCCTTGACTTTCTACGGCATTTACTGCTTCAGCTAATTCTTCTTCACTGGCAAGATAATAGTGTCGGATAACGCTTAGATCATCATTGAATTCATAGATGAGAGGGATCCCCGTAGGGATATTAACATTAACGATATCAGCATCACTGATACCATCAAGATTTTTTACTATAGCTCTTAGGCTATTGCCATGAGCAGAGATAATTATCTTTCTTCCTGCAGCTAAACGAGGAACGATAACTTCTTCCCAGAAAGGCATTGTCCTTTTACAGGTATCTTTTAAGGATTCGCCCACAGGAATCTGCTCAGGTGAAAGATTAGCATAACGACGATCTTTTCCAGGATAACGCGGATCATCTTTATCTAAGGGTGGAGGTGGAACATCATAACTTCTTCGCCAGAGTTTTACCTGCTCTTCTCCATACTTTGCTGCAGTTTCTGCTTTATTCAGTCCCTGTAAAGCTCCGTAATGACGTTCATTTAGACGCCAGTCATTATGTATGGGTAGATACATCCTGTCCATTTCATCCAGGATAATCCAGAGAGTTCTGATGGCTCTTTTTAGCACAGAAGTCCAGCATTCATCAAACTCAAATCCTTTCTCTAATAATCTTTTCCCGGCAATATGAGCTTCTTCAATTCCTTTTTCCGATAGATCTACATCCGTCCATCCAGTAAATAGGTTCAGTTTATTCCAGATGCTCTCACCATGTCTAACTAAGACTATCTTATGCATAGTATTACTCCTCTATTTTTATTAATTTGTTTTCAAATATTTAATTGCTCCTGCTTCAGCCTCTAAAGTTCTAGCTAATATAAAGAAAAAGTCTGAAAGCCTATTTATATATTGCAAAATTTCTGGTGCGACTTCTTCTTTTCGGGCAAGAGTAATAATCTCCCTTTCTGCTCTACGAGCTATAGTTCGGCAGATATCCAGACGGGCAGATACTACAATTGAACCAGGGATCACAAAGCCCTTAAGAGGGGTTTTTTCTTCCAGAATCTGAATTGCTTCAGATAATTTTTTTACCTCTTCAATAGTGATAGGCTCCGGATAAGTTTTAGTTTTAGTGGCTAACTGTCCCATCATTCTGGCTAAAATCTTCTGGATATCTTCCAAAAGCTGAAAATAGGATGGATGAGTGATTAAATGTTTAGCATCACTAATAAAGGCGTCCAATTCATCTACCGTTCCATAAGCTTTAACCCGTGAATTATCTTTCCAGACTCTTTCGCCACTGTATAAGCTGGTCTTTCCCTGGTCTCCTTTTTTGGTTGTTAAACTCATAGTTATTTCATTGCAATAACTGCGATTTCTATCATAGCATCCTTAGGGAGACGGGAAACTTCTACCACTTCACGAGCAGGAAATGGTGCACTAAAATTACGAGTATAGATATCGTTTAGCAAAGAGAAATGGTTCATATCATCCAGATAAACAGTTACCTTAACCACATGTGCAAAACCCATACTTGCTGCATCTAATATAGATTTTATATGGTTAAAGACAAGATTTGCTTGAGCTTCAAAGCTCATAGGCATTTCACCAGTGCGAGGGTCTATTCCCAATTGCCCGGATATAAAGAGAGTGTTGTTCATTAATATCCCTTGTGAATATGGACCAATTGCAGCGGGTGCGAGATGAGTGTTCACGGATTGCATAGTATACTCCTGTTATTTTTTTAAGGTTTTACGAACTAACTGAACCGCATCCAGAAGGCGATTCAGAGGAATATAAGTTTGTTCATTATGTTCCAAATTATAGAGTAATAACTTTCCTTCTCTAATATTTTCTTCCCGCAGAGTAATCATTAAATCACACTTATGAGCTTGAGCTTGTTTCAAATTATCTTCAGGTTTTTCTTCCGTGCCCAGCACAGTTATAATATTTTGAGAATGAAGTTCCTGAGCAATTTGTAATACCATCATTTCCAGTTCGGGACTTTGTGCATAAATATAGACAGAAAAATCATTATCAAACATCAAGAAAAGATTGCGTTCTTCCATCAACTTAAATATTAAATCCATATCAAGATAGAAACCAATGGCGGGAATCTTTCTTCCCGTTAAGTGTTCGGAAAGATAATCATATCTTCCACCTCCACCAACCACCAATTCATTGTTTTGCTGTTTAATTACAAAATCAAATACGGTTCCATTATAATAAGCAAAGTTCTTAGTTAAATAAGGGTCTACTTTATAAATATTTCCCAGATTAGCCTGTATTTTCTTTGTTTGTTCAAATCTGGCTTTACATTCCGCACAGAGATAATTACTAATCCGCAAAAGAGGGGGAAGACTATGTTGACAATGCTCATTCTTACAATGAGTAGTAGCAAAAGGATTAGCATTAAATTCCTGCAGACAATCGGGACAATATCTATCAGAATGGTTTTGCAGCTCTGTTTTCACATCTATAAAAAACTGTCTCCGACAATTCTCACAACCATAACTATTGAGTTTTAATGTGGCATCATAAAACCCTACTTCTTTTAATAATCTAATTCCCAGACTAATGATTTCATTTTCAGAAAGGATATTAGAACTTCCTACCAGCTCAACTCCAAGCTGAGAGGATTCTTGAACCATATTTTCACGATTCCGATGAAACATTGGACCTTGATAATAATAGCGGAAAATATCTCCTTTCCGATAAAGTGTAGCAGCACGATACAAAACACTAATCGTACCTTCTGGACGTAAACTGAGTTGATTTTCCGGATTGTTTTGGTTATTAATATTCAATGTCTGACGGGATATAAAATCAGGTTCTTCCCTTTGCATAAAGGCTGTTATTCCCTGTTGTAACAACTGGCGATTTTGCAATATGGGAAGATGAATCTCATGATAGTCATAAAGTTTGAGCATATTATCAAACTTTTCTACCATCATTTTCCATTTCCACATTTCATCCATCATAAAATTGATAGATTCCACTTTTTCTATCGCCATATATCTCTCCTTCCTTTTCAAAATAGAGAAAATTAGGATTTCTGTCAATGAAAATAAAGTAGATAGAAGTATTTAAATAGGTTCTTGCTTATAGATTTCATCAAAATGGAGCTATCTCATCATACCAGAGAAGATATAACTTTTCTCTTGACTTATTTTCTAATAAAAGAATCAAGGTCAAAGAATAAAGAAATTTAGGAGTAACAATGTATGCCATCGTTGAAATTAAAGGATTTCAGTACAGGGCAGAAGAAAACACAGTTCTAAGTGTTCCCCTGCTGAAGGCGGCAAAACCAGGTCAAACTCTTGAGTTTGATAAGGTTTTACTCGTTAGAAACGATGATGAAATTAAGGTAGGACAACCCGTTATAGAAGGAGCGGCAGTTCTGGCAGAAGTCATTGGTAATGGGAAAGGTAAGAAAAAGATAATTTATCATGCCAAACGTCGCAAAGGCTACCGGGTTAAAAAAGGATATAGGGAACAGTTTACTAATATTAAAGTAACGGGAATCCGGGTTCCTTAAGGAGAGATATTATGGCACATAAAAAAGGTGTTGGAAGTAGCCGCAATGGCAGAAATAGTAATCCCAAATATCGTGGTGTAAAAAAGTACGGGAATGAGTATGTTATTCCTGGGAACATAATTATTCGTCAGAAAGGAACTAAGATTCATCCAGGTGAAAATGTTGGTATGGGAAGAGATTACACCATCTATAGCTTAGCGGAAGGATATGTTAAATTTGAAACTAAGGGAACAGGAAGAAAATATGTTTCTGTAGTTCCTGTAAATAAAACAGAATAAAGATCAGGATTAATTATTAGAAAATAACCCCGGTTTGGATACCGGGGTTATTTTTTTTGTTAGCAGGAATATGGGTTATTTGTTAACCTGAAAAGTGGTATCGCCTTTTTCAAAGAAAGCTATAATTTGCCGGGCAGCTGCTACACCAGCATTAGTATTAGCTTCTTCCGTTTGAGCACCCATTTTCTTGGGAGTCCAGAAGACTCTTTCGGCAAATTCTTCCAAAAGTTTTTCACTGCAATCCGGTGCTATGTCACTTACATAGCGGAATTTACTTTTTTCTTGTAAAACTTTTATCAAGGCATCTTCATCAATGACTTCTTTGCGAGCTGTGTTAACCAGGATGCAGTGGTTTTTCACCAGACTGAGCAGATCCCAGTTTATGGATTTTTTGGTCTCTGCAGTTGCTGGTATATGAAGAGAAATGTAATCTCCTGTAGTAAAGATATCTTCAACTTTATTTAGAGGTGTGACTCCTTCCTGAGTCATTATTTCAGAACTGATATAGGGATCATAGGCATAGACTTCCATATCCAGTCCCTGAGCCATCTTAGCTAAGCGTCTTCCTACATTGCCAAAACCGAATAGAGCAAGTTTTTTGCCTGCTAGCTCGGTTCCACTTTTACCATTAAACTTACCCCGTGCCATATAAATCATTAGACCGAGAGCCAGTTCTGCTACAGCATTAGAATTCTGTCCGGGAGTGTTCATTACAACTACATTATGTGCAGTTGCAGCACTAAGGTCAATATTATCATAACCTGCACCAGCACGAACCACAATCTTTAGTTTAGGAGCGGCATTAAATAAAGCTTCATCCACAATATCACTACGAACAATCATAGCTTCAGCATCTGCAGCAGCTTTACGAAGTTCTGCTGGGTCAGTATAGTTTTCTAACCATACCTGCTGATATCCTGCAGCATCAAACTCACTTTTAATTCTTTGCACTGCTTCTTTAGCAAAGGGTTTCTCCGTGGCAATTAATACTTTTGGCATTTTTGTAACTCCTTATATTTTATATTTCTTACTATATTAATTAACCTGAAAAACTTATCTGTCAAGTCCGAGATTATTTAAACAGAAGCATACGACGAGTTAAGATAGTTTCTGGGGTTTTTAATCTGCAGAGATAAATCCCATCCGCAACAGTTCTTCCCATTGAATCTTTACCGTCCCATACGATACTATGTTTTCCTCCGGGAATGTATTCATCCTGTAAAGTGCGTATTAGCTGACCTCTTAAATTATAAATGGAAAGACTTACTTTTCCTTCTTTCTTCGTTTCATAGGAGATAGTAGTATTCTGATGGAAAGGATTGGGATAGTTTTGTTCCAATCTATTTACTGGTGGTGTGGTATAAGGGTCTGAATTTGCCACATAACCTGTGCAAGCGAAGCTACCTTGACGATTCAAAGCTCCTCTATAAGTAATCCAGGGTTTAATGGGTGTTTCAGGACTTCGTAAGTTCATAACTACAATTCCTGTAGAATAACCGCTAACTAATTTCAGCATATCATTGTTATCCAGATCGCATATAGTTCCAGGAGTGCAACCATTAAAGGAAGTTATAAAAGGATAACCAGACAAAATGGTACCATTATTATTATATATATAAAGAGAATTTTGATAGCTGGTTAGCAAGATCTCGGGTTGAATATCTTCATCTAAGTTCACAATCAAGGGTGGAGCATTAAAATTATCATTTACATTAACCGGGAAACCGTTTATATCATTTCCATTCTGGTCTACAGCGTAAAGCATACCATTTATAGTGACAAATACAATCTCCAGCTCTCTGTCTCCAGAGATATTTGCCACTACCGGTCCAGATGCCATAGCAGCTACAATAGGTTTATTGACCAGGATTTCTCCGCTGGAAGAAATTAGTAGCATACGGTTATTTGTGCCAAAAACTAGGTTGCCATTATCTAGAACCGTAGGAGAACCATTTATAATTTCACCTATATTGATAGGAAATTCCGGAAGTTCTTCTCCAGAAGCGTTTAAAATATGCAAAGTGCCATTTTGACAACCTATGATTATTTCCATTAAACCATCCTGGTTTATATCTGCAGCCGCAATTTCTGTCACAATAGAGCTACCTAAATTAACAGGAAATCCTGAGCATAAAGAGCCATCAGAATTCACAGCATAGACATAGCCATTTAAAGAATGAGCAATGACCTTATCCATACCAGAATGGTCAAGCGTAGCTATTACTGGGGTAAAGATAAGTTGCTTGCCCGTATCATAACTGAAGACTGTCGTTCCATCCAGAGTTACTGCATTTATTTTTCCGGTACGACTGGAATAAACTATTTCCGGACTTCCATCTCCAGTGAGGTCAGCCATTGCTGAACTTCGCATTATATCCTGTTGGGGAGAAGCAGTAAATCCACCAAATTCTTCTCCATTATTATTTATATAATGTGCCTGACCTAATGTATTAAGATAGAGGATATCCAGAGTTCCATCATTATTCAGGTCATAAACTATAGGTGCGGATTTGGTATGAATCTGGCAATCCCAGGGGAAATTACCGTCAACCATAGTTATTTCAAAGCTGAGATTAAATTTTCTTATTCCAGTACTTAGACCAGTAATAGGATGACTGGAATCCAGCAAAATCTTCAGATAGTAAGTTCCATAAGTTATGTCCTGAGGTAATTGAATTCTGAAATAAAAAGAGGGATCACAAGATGCTCCAGGTAATAACTGGGAAATAATTTGAGGTCCATCCAGAAGAATTATACCCTGAGGTAGATTTTCCAGAGTTACACTGATATTATAAGCAGTTCCTGCTTCAGGAGAATTTTTGATAATGGGATATATCCTTAAGATTTCTCCAGGATTGAAGCTTCCATCACCATCACCATCGGCATCAGAGATGGTGTAACCTTCCAGAGTAAGGAAAGGAAGAGCAGGATCAGGCAATTTAACCTCTATGGTTGGGTCTCCAAAAAGGACCATTTCATAATAGCACCAGCGCATTACATCATTGTCCATAGCTGCATTGACATTCTGCAAACGAGAATAAGTTAAAGCCTTGCCTAAATTGGGCTGATTAGCCTCATATAAACCGATAAAGAATTGCCTGTCATAAAACTGGGAAGGGCCATTAATGCTACCTGGCATATACCATCCATAACGAGTGTTTCCGATAAAAGAAAAAAGTCCACCGGAGGTTGTAACCAGATGTTCACCAATACTTTCTCCATCTCCACTGGTTCTCTGGTCAAAGGCTGCAGGATAGCATCCTTGTGTGTATAAAAATCCATATTCAGTATTCTGCAATTGTTCTACAGAGCCAGTTCCCTGTCCTAACAAGGATGTTTCATTGGAATGTCCCATATGATTCATTACATTTGCCCCATCATTCAGAGCATTCCATACTCCGATAGAACTGAAGGTTCCATCGCGTTGATACATAGTGCTAAGGATATAATCATCTGGTATATGAGTGGCTACATCATCCTTATAATCGCCACCCCAGGTTAAGGGATTGTTGTTCAGATTTTCTCCAAACATAATGGCTAAGTTATTGCTATAAGTGTCATTATTAACATAATACTGGATTTTACGAGTCATATTGCCAAATTCATTGGCAGTTTCTGCTGGGAATCTACCAAGATGAACTTCAGGAATGAGGTCTACTATATCATCGGATTCTCCCCAAATTTGATCGCCATCAGCATTCCAATTACCATCAAGATTGCTATAATAGATATCTGTCGGTATTCTAAAATCAACTGTCTCACCAACTTCACAGAAACAGCCTCTATCAGGGATTATTTCATCATCTCCTCCCAGAATAACATATTCTAAAGGAGTGGAAGTACTTGACCAGGTCTGATAAGCATCGCTAATGAAATTACGAATCTTTTCTGCATTATCGGCTCCTACATAACTATTGTAAATATCTGTGATTAGATATATACCAGTGCTTATATTACGAGTATTTTGCCAGTCTATATAGTTCTGGAAATAGCTAGCACTGGTACTATTTGTGATTATAATCATCTTTTTGGGAACACTCAAATCAATAAGTCTGCTTTGAGGTTGATGTGTGCGATACGAGATAGCATTTTGATAGGAATTGATAGTTTCTGGATTAAGCACCAATCTGGTTAGTTCCGGGTAATCTTTTGCAGGAGCATAAAAATTAGCTGAGTGTTCTGCTAATTCATCATCCCAGGAGGTTTCTATCTGCAGGGTTACATTTTTGCTCGCAAAGATAGTCTTTTGCACGGGATTATATTTCCAGGGATATATATCTATCATAGCGATTTGAAAGCCACAAAACATCTGGGTACCTAAAAACTTATAGTCTTCAGCCGGGAAGAGAGCATCTTTATTCCAGATTTCAGGTTTTGGCACTGTGGTATCAGGTTGAGGTTGAGATATAATCTGCACTTTACGTACAAAATCTAATACTTGCTGTTTCCGCTGAATTTCAGGTTCAGAAAGAATCACCTGAATATTTTCTACTCTCTCTCCAAAAGGAATTAGCACCCGAACAGGAAGATAATTCATTGCTGGAACACCTGCCTCCAAAAAAGGAGCAGTATCATTAGCTCCGGAATCTTTACTCCAGCCGGAGGGATTAACACTAAAGCTCAGTGTTAAACTGAATGCGAGAGCACAAGTCATAATTAAGGTTATCAATATAAGCACTTTCTTCATTGAAGTTTCCCTGTATAAAATCTTTTATTAATTCTATGAATATCCAGTGCTATCCTTAGTCAAGAATTTTCTACTCCTGCATTGCCAATCTTAAGTTATTTTATACTTTAACAGAAATTCATTGACAATATAAATGAAAATAGTTAGAATTATTTTGGATAATTGATAGTATAAGATATAGAGAAAAAGGAGGAATTATGAATAAAGTAGCATTGATATTGTTGACGATGTTAGTGAGTTCCATCTGTTTTGCAGGAACGGTCTATGTAATGGAAAGTGGAAAACCTGATCTGGTGGTCTGGATAGCTCCTTATAAATCTCAAGCAGATCTATGCGTTTCTGTTGCGCCCTACCGTTCTGAAGCTATGGGTAAGGACGAAATCTGGTACTTCAAGAAACAAAAAAGTTCTGCCGATATCAAAATAAAGATAACCAAATACAAGTCCCAGGCAGACCTTAAAATCTATTATGTGAAATATAAAAGTCAAGCGGGATGGAGAAAATCACATCCCTGGATGGGCAGATTACATTAATGATATTTAAAGATAGAAAATACCTATAAAGGAGAAATGGATTTCCTTATTAATCAACCTGGATAATGCTTTTTTACCCTGCTCTAGCTAAACTAATTTTTTGTTATTTGATAAGTTTATAACCTATAATAACAGTTTAGATATCATTAAAA
>MWCN01000146.1 GCA_002070045.1 Candidatus Cloacimonetes bacterium ADurb.Bin211 | reverse complement strand
ACTCCTTTAGGTTCCAAAACCCGATGTGTTCCATAACGACATCCTCCCGTTTTCATAATTAGCTCCTTTATTATTTTTTTTCTTTAAATCCAATTTTTTTGGGTATTTTTAAAAGTCAAGCAGAACAGTAGGTTATTATCTTTTAATAATGAGGATCAAGGCTCGGAAATATCTGGTTGATTTTTATCAATTTTGTTCTCTATAGTTGGCGGGAGTTGAAATAGTTCAGGACGAGAAAAATCATAGTAATAAACACACAAATTACCAGATGGTGCATATCCATAGATTGCAACGCGCTGTTCATCAAAAATCCAGCTTATTTTTTCGCGTTTTTTATCTAAATATACTGCTTTACCATGCATCTTTTCAAGTTGTTCCAGCACATATTCATCCTGTTCCTTTGTGTTTTCCTTACTATAGCTTACAAACCATCCTATCACAATTTCATCTGTGGGATCCACTATCAAAATGATTGCATCCACAAATTTATTATAATCCGAACGATAGGTTATTAGATTGCCCTCAATATCAGTTGCTAAAAATCCCTGATAGCATAATAACGAATCAGCTTTGTTAAGAGGGTCATCATAGGCTATACCAAATAGTCCTCTTTGTGCATTGAGTCCTATAATAAAAGATACCAGTAAGACGAATAAATAAAATCTCTTCATAATATTCCTTCTAATTTTATCTCATCTCTTCGTCAATCTAAATCATTTAATTAACTTCGCTCAATTAATAGATTGTCTTTACTATAGCTTAAAAAGAGCAATTTAACCTATATTGCAATAACTGAATTTATTCTTTGACAAATCCAGCATTATATTTAATAATAACCTCAGAGGAGATGATAATGATGACTTTCGTACATTTGCATAATCACACGCAATATAGTCTACTTGATGGAGCTTGTAGAGTAGACCGTATGATTAAATTGGCTAAAGAATATAAAATGCCAGCCGTAGCTATCACTGACCATGGTAATCTTTATGGAGCGATAGACTTTTACTTAGCTGCTAAGAAAGAAGGTTTAAAACCAATTATTGGAATGGAAGCTTATATTATAAATGGTGAACTGGATGATGAACATAGTAAATATGACCCACGTTATCATCTTATCCTTTTAGCCAGGGACTATGCAGGTTACAAGAATCTTATTAAATTATCTTCTATTTCTTTTATAGATGGCTTTTATTACAAGCCTCGTATAAGTAAATCAATATTAAAGAATTACAATGAAGGGCTAATTTGTTTAAGTGGATGCATCAAAGGTGAAATCGCCAGCTTAATAGCACAGCATAAAATGAAAGAAGCTCGTGAAACTATTGAATGGTATCAATCTGTTTTTCAAGAGCGCTATTTTATAGAAATTCAGAATCATGGTCTGGATGAGGAAAAGAGTGTTATGCCAGCTCTGATTTCTTTAGCAAAAGAAATGTCTCAACCTATGGTTTTAACTAATGATTGTCATTATCTACATAAAGAAGATAGTGAGGCACATGATATTCTTCTCTGCATACAGACAGGTAAAAGCTTGAACGATCCAAATCGTATGAGGTATGAGACAAATCAACTCTATTTTAAAAGCCCTGAAGAAATGAGAGAAATCTTTCCAGATGAAGAAGAGGCTTATGCCAATACCCTGAAAATTGCAGATATGATAGATTTGGAACTGCGCTATGATAAATTTATGCTTCCTAAAATTGATACACCTTCAGAATATAAAGATATGGGAGAATATTTATTTGCTCTTTGTGAAAAGGGATTGAAGGTAAAGTATCCCGAACCTAACCAAGAAGCTCAGGAAAGAATGAATTTTGAACTGGATGTGATTCATCGGATGGGCTTTGATGGTTATTTTTTAGTAGTTAAAGACCTCATTGATAATGCTCGTAAACAAGGAGTTCCGGTAGGTCCTGGTCGTGGTTCTGGAGCTGGAAGTATTGTAGCCTATCTTCTGGATATAACCCAAATTGATCCTATTAAATACGGATTATTATTTGAACGTTTTCTAAATCCTGACCGGGTAAGTATGCCCGATATAGATATTGATTTCTGTGCTCAGGGAAGAAGTAAAGTAATTGATTATCTCATTCAGAAATACGGACGCAACAGTGTCACTCAGATTATTACTTTTAGCACTTTGCAAGCTAAATCCGTTTTTAAAGATGTTGCAAGAGTACTGATGCTTCCTGCCAGTGAAGCTAATAATATTACAAAGACTATTCCTTTCGGAAAAAGTCTTGAAGAAGCTTACCAGGATTCTCCTGATTTTAAGCACCTTATTGATAATAATGAAATCTATCAGAGCATATATAAACATAGTCTCGTGTTGGAAGGACTAATTCGTCAAACAGGAATTCATCCTGCAGGTGTAGTCATTGCTCCTGGTGATTTAAAAGAATATGTTCCTCTCACCCGTAGCACACAAAAGGGTGCAGAGAACAATATCCTTGTCCAGTATGAAGGGAAGTGGCTGGGTGAACTGAAATTCTTGAAGATGGATGTTCTGGGTTTGAAAACTCTCACTTTAATTCAGAAAACTATTGATATGGTTAAAGAATCCCAGAATATAGATATAGATATTGATAATCTACCTCTCACGGATAAAAAAGTCTATCAGCTTTTAAGTAGAGGAGATACTGATGGCATTTTCCAGTTTGAATCAGAAGGTATGCGTAAATATCTGATGGATTTAAAACCTAATATGTTTGAAGATTTGATTGCTATGGTGGCTCTTTATCGTCCCGGACCAATGAAATTTATTGATACATACATTGCGCGTAAACATAAAAAAGAAAAGGTCACTTATGACCATCCTATAATGGAAGCAACCCTAAAAGAGACCTATGGAGTTACCGTCTATCAAGAACAGGTTATGCGTATTTCTATGGAGATGGCAAATTTTACCCGCGGGGAAGCGGATTCTCTGAGAAAAGCAATGAGTAAAAAAAGTCTTGACCTCTTGATGCAATTCCAGGAAAAATTTATTCAAGGTGCTATCAGTAATGGGGTCCCTGAAAATGTAGCGGCTAAAATCTGGAATGATTGGTTAGATTTCGCTCAATACGCATTCAATAAGAGTCATGCCACCTGTTATGCACTGGTTGCCTATAGAACAGCCTGGTTGAAAGCACATTATCCTGTTGAATTTATGGCAGCATTACTTTCATTAGAGGATGACCCAGCCAAGATTCCAGTAAAGATAGAAGTCTGCAAATCTATGGGTATAAAAATTTTACCTCCAAATATAAATAGAAGTGAAAAGGAATTCAGTGTACACGGGAAAGAGGTCTTGTTTGGTTTGAAGGCTATCAAAAATATGGGCGAAGCAGCTATAAATGCTATTATTGAAGAACGACAGAAAAATGGTCCTTTCACCAATATCTTTAATTTTTGTTCTCGTCTGGATAGCACAGCAGTGAATAAGACTGTTCTGGAAAGTTTGATTGCCAGTGGAGCAATGGATGAACTGGAAGGAACACGAGCTCAAAAATGGGCAGTTATAGAACAAGCTTTATCCTATAACACAGGTGCGCAGAGGGATAAACGAGTAGGTCAAACCTCACTCTTTGATTTAATTAGTGAAGAAAATGAGACAGAAGATTATCCGTCATTACCTGAGGTAGAAAAATGGAGCTATTCCTATCAACTGGAAAAAGAAAAGGAAGTTCTTGGATTTTATCTGGGTGGACATCCTCTTTATGAGCATCGTCACCTAATTCGTTATTTATCCAATGTCAATTCTAAATCTACCAGAGAACTGGAATCTAAAAATCTTAGGTTAGTGGGAATAGTTACCTCTATCAATAGAAAAAGGGATAATAAGGGTAATCTTTATGCATTTATTGAATTTGAAGATTTATCCGGACCCTTTGAAGTAGCTCTCTTTAACAAAGATTTTGAAACTTTTTATCCATTATTAGAACAGGGGAAAATATATTTTGTTTCTGGCACTAAATCAGGTTATACAGGAAATGATGAAAGTCTCTTACGGATAAGTCCACAACAAATTGTTCCTCTGGAAGATTGGAAAAACATTTTAAAGGGTGAACTTAAGCTGAATTTACCTCTGGAGAAATTGACTACCCGTTTTCTGGAAGATTTTGCCAGATTGGTAAATAATAACGAAGGTAATTTCTCTCTAAAAACCATTATCTACACTGATGATGGGGATAATTATAAGTTAGAAGCGACAAAAAACATCTTTCCATCTAGTGCTTTGCTGGAATTGCTGGAGAATAATAGATTAGATTACCATCTGAGGCTATTTGAAGATGAAAAAAGCGGCTAAACTCATACTATTATTAATCCTTCTGAGCAACTGTTTATCAGCACAGGAGGTAATCTATGAGCATTATGCTGATGGAGTGGATTTTTGGGTGCTTATTCCTTATAATTCTCTCATTTTTAAGCAGAATACCGATTCTGTAATATATAATTTAAGCATTGAAATTAAAAATAAAAAGACGAAAGATAAATTTAATTATGAAGAGACTATTTCTGTTCCAAAACGAGAATGGTTAAAAGATACCGCTATTCCCATACATTTTCAAACCGAGTTAAGTCCTGGGAAGTATGAAACTTTATTGAGATTTAAAAACTTGACTTTGGGAAATAAAACAGATTTAAAAAGAACTTTTACTCTGGATAATAAATATACCTCTATTGGCCAGCCATTTATGTTTGTTAACAAAGATGGTATCCTATTTCAACCCTCAGATTTAAAGCAATTACCATCCGAATTAGATAGCTGTATCCTTCAACAAAAATTTAGCGTTTTACCTGATAGCATTCAGATATTTTCATCAGTTAATTCTCAGATTTTTAATTATCCGAGAGCTGAGTATCATTTTGACCTAACTTTATGGGTGAATCAAGATAATGTTGATTCTGTAAAAATTGTTTTCTATCAAGATAATGTTTTGTATGAAATGGAACCTTTTTACTATAGTCCCTGGTTCTATTTTAATGCTATTTATAGCTATGAAGATCAAATTCAGCAAATTCGGTATATCGCAAATCAAAATGAATGGAATAAAATTAGAAAAGCTTCACCAGAAGAATATCCAGAAATTATTGAACAATTCTGGAAAACTCATGACCCCAGTCCAGGAACACCAAGAAATGAATTCCGGGAAAGCTTCTATCAAAGGGTTAGAATTGCCGATGAAAGATTTACTATCCATAAAAAATTGAAGGGTTGGAAGTCCGATCGTGGTAGAATATATATTAAGTATGGCGAACCTGATGAAGTTTATAACGAAGTCCATCCTCTGGACCTTAAACCCTATATCGTTTGGGTTTATTACAGACCCAATCTGGTATTCGTGTTTATGGATATGGGTGGTTATGGCCAATACGAATTAAGGAATAAAGATGAAGAATATTAAATTATATCTACTGATAATCTTGATAATTGCAAACACTGGATTGATATTTGCAGAATCTCTTACCATTCATATCAGTCCTCATAGATATTTAAATAAAGATAAGACTACTATCGTTAATCTGGATTATCAAGTACCCTATAACAACCTAAAGTTTGTTAAACATAAAAATGGATACTATGCAGAGTTGGATTTTAATATAGATATTTTTAAGAGTGACTCTCTTATTTTTCAGAAAAATATACGCGATAATATTGGTATTACCAATCAATTTGATGCTCAATCAGATAAAGCTTATTTAAACCGGGTTAGTTTTATTTTGGTTCAAGGTTCTTATCTTTTTCAGATCAAAGCTACAGATATCAATTCTAAAAAAAGTGCCACTATTTCTTTACCTATTGAAACTCTTGCTCCTGATACTATCTTAAGTGATATTGAATTGTGCAGTGTAGTGCGTCCTGATAGCAGTGCCTATTTAGAGAAATTTCATCGGGGTAATACCCTTTATCAGAGTCAACCCTCTATTATCTTTGAAAAAAGGGATAATCCTTATGTCTATCTCAGTTTTGAAGTATATACCAATGAATCTCTGCGTCAGGATATGGGAATACTAGTTTTAACTGTGCAAAAAGATAGTATCTTAGTCTTTGATGATATGATGGATTATATCTCTTATAATGATTGCGAAAGAATCAATTTAACCATACCATTAACAGATCTTAACCCCGGAAAATATAATGGAAACATAATCTTTCAGATTGGTGAACTCAGCGAAGAACGAGATTTTGAATTCTTTGTTACTGAACCTAAAATACAATTATATTATGTGCTTATCAATCCAGATGATGATTATAAATTGTTAAAATACTTTATAAGTGAAAATGCTCCAGGTAACTGGAAAACTTATTCCTATGACGCAAAACGACAGTATGTGAGCCGATGCTGGGTAAAATTAGCTGACGCTAATCAGGTAAGCCCCGAATCTTTTATTAGAACTATCCGTGAAAGAGTGGATTATGCTAATAAACATTTCAGCCATTTTAACAACGGCTGGACCACTGATATTGGTAGAATATATATTAGACACGGTGAACCTGATGATGTGGAAAAAGGCACAACCCTGGATGATACTCGTTTCGTGCGAAAAGATTTTCAAATATGGAAATATAGAAGCAGATTCAATGCGGTATATCTTTTCTTAGATATCCAGATGAACGGAAACTATAAACTCCTCTATGTAGATGGAGATGACCGAGAAAGTTCTAATCCTAACTATATGTATTATCTCGGTGATGATTTTGACACTTCTCTGCTTAGAAACTAAGAACTAGATAAGTTAAAAGACCAGCCTACCACACTTGAGGTACAGAACTTAGTAAAGTCAGTCCAAAATAGTAATAACAAAGATTATTGTCCTCTAATATAAAGAGATATATAAAGTGAATTGAGAATTCACTTTATATCAATATAGCTTATTCTTCATATTATCTGATATTATATAAAAATCATTTGCCCATTCCTGGCTCTTTCTTAGCTCTTACTTATTAAAAGAGCCAAGAAAGAGCCAGGGGAGAGCCAAGGGACAACTTATAATATATTGAGAAATATATAAATAAGAGAAAAGTAATTGAAAAGTAAAAGCAAATCATTTAAAATATAGACCAAATCTGATTTTAAGTATTTATAGATTTATTATCTGATAAAAATTGTTGGTCGGGATGACAGGATTTGAACCTGCGACCACTTGAACCCCATTCAAGTACGCTAGCCGGACTGCGCTACATCCCGAACCATAAAAATCATAAAACTTAAACTCAGGTTTTTTGACAAGGAAAATATGCAAATTTAATAAAATTCATTTTAGACAATGAGAAAATTATGACGGTATAATATATCTGTAGTATACTATTATAGATTTATTGGATGAAAAGAGTTTAGCCAAATTTCATTTTGTATTTTTGTTGAATCCATAGAATATAAATTAACCGTTTTTCAAACACTACCTCAAGTGAAAATAAATATAAGAGCTTTAAATTTTCTTCCGGAAACTGATTATGTAAACATTAAAGCCCTAGATTATGATTCTGTTACTCAGTGTCATTAATGAATAACGACCAGTAAGATGACTACTTTATGCTTATGAGGACATTACCCAATTATTTTACCAATATTTTAGTAAATTTTTCTTGACAATTTTAAGCTTATAAACTTTACTAAAATTGTTATAAATAATTAAAAGAGGTGAACGATAATGAAGCAACTGATCATAATTTTAGCGATGGGATTGATTATAGGTATTTCTTTTGCTAGTATTGATGAGTATTATACCTTCAACGCTACCAGCGGAACCTACACTCCTATCGTGGGAACCAATGCGAATATCTCGTCTGATGATGTAATCTCTGCGGCAATTCCCATTGGCTTTACCTTCCCTTATGGGGATTACATTTACAATGAGGTTAAGATTTCATCTAATGGCTGGATTGGTTTAGGTACTTCTCAGACGAGTAGTAACCTTACCAATAACTTAGCTTCTACTACCATTGTCCCCACTGTAGCACCTCTTTGGGATGACTGCAGCCTGGCAGCAGGTAGCTGTGAATATCTGCTTTCCGGCACAGCACCCAATCGCATCTTTACCATTCAATATACTAACCTGAAATGGAGATACAGCGCTACTACTTTCTTCAATTTGCAAGCTAGA
>MWCN01000145.1 GCA_002070045.1 Candidatus Cloacimonetes bacterium ADurb.Bin211 | reverse complement strand
TATCTCTGATATGACAATGGAAGAATGCGTGGAATATGCTCGTCGTCTGGGGAAAAGAGTGGGTGAAGAATTAGGTATTCCTGTATATCTTTATGAATATGCTGCCACTAAAGAAGAATGGAGAAATCTTGCTAATATCAGGGCTGGAGAATATGAAGCACTTCCAGAAAAAGCCAAAGACCCTGCCTGGAAACCTGATTTTGGACCTCATATCTTTAATGCTAGGTCCGGTGCTACCGCTATTGGAGCAAGAGAATTCCTTATTGCATATAATATCAATCTTAATACCAGAGATAAGAAAAAAGCCAGTGAACTGGCTGCTATCATCAGGGAAAGCGGAAGACCTGCTAAAGATGAAAAGGGACGCATTATTAAAGATGAGCAGGGCAATAAGGTTATTATTCCAGGGTTGTTTCAACATTGTAAAGCAGTTGGATGGTATATTGAAAGTTATAAAAGGGCTCAGATTAGTATCAATCTGACTAATTATAAAATCACACCTCCTCATATAGTGCTGGAAAAGATACGAGAACTTGCATCTGAAAAGGGAATTGTGGTTACAGGAAGTGAACTTGTTGGTTTAATTCCTAAAGCAGCTATGGTTAATGCAGGTAAGTTTTATCTGGAAAGAATGGGGGAGAGCACTGGCTTTCCAGAAAGGATGATTATGGAGACCGCAATCCAATCTATGGGTTTAGCAGAACTTACTCCTTTCGACCTGGATAAAAAAGTAATAGAATATGCTATTGCCAGGAAGGATAGGCTCAGTGCAATGAGTCTGGAATCCTTTGCCGATTTACTCTCTACGGATACTCCAGCTCCAGGAGGCGGTAGTGTTGCCGCTTTTTGTGCCGCTCTTTCTGCTGCCCTAACTGCTATGGTATCTAATCTTACTATCAATAAAAAAGGCTATGAATCAGTTCAAGATATAGTTCGTGAACTTGCTCCCCAAGCACAGGATATCAAACTTCAGGCTATCCAATTAATAGATGAAGATACTGATGCTTTCAATGCTATGATGGAAGCAAGTCGTTTACCCAAAAAAACAGCGGAAGAGATTGAACTTAGAGAACAAAGGATAGAAGAAGCTACGAAACAGGCTATCCTGGTACCTCTGCATACATTGGAAATAGCTGTTAAAGCTTTAAAATTGGCAGATGAAGTTGCTAAAGTGGGAAATATTAATGCTCTTTCTGATGCAGGAACCGCTGCTCTAACTGCCTTAACTGCCTCCAAATCCGCATATTACAATGTCCAGATTAACCTTGGGCAAATTAAAGATGAAGCTTTCAGGAAAGACATTCATAACCGAGCTATAAATCTGCTTAATGAAAGCGAAACACTGGCTTCTCAGGTGGAGTCATTTGTCTCAAAAAGTTTGGAAAATGAATGAGAGAATAGACTTAAGCTTCATTTTACCATTCTAATTAATATGAAAGCGAGTTTTATCCAGTTTTTTTCTCGCTTACCTTTGCTGGGTTTCCAGTTCATTATCTTTGTAATATTAAATATCCTGGATGGTCATTCCACCTGGAAAGTGCTGTATCCAGATAAATATCATCGGGAAATGAATCCACTGGCTCGCTGGGTTTTCCGTAAATTGGGAGTAACTAAAGGAATCATAACCTATAAATCAATTTTAATCCTAATTATAGGAGTTTTATTGGGGCATTATGCAAGAAAGGAAACCTTTAGTTTAAATATCATTCTTACCGTGGCAAATATTGTTTTTTTGATTACTGTGTTGCATAATTATAAAGTTTACCATAAAATTCATCATCTTAAGAGTCATAAAGATAAAATCTCAGAATTAGATGGAGATAAAATAAGTTAATAAGTGAAAAGTCTTTTTTATTGACAAAATAGTAGTCCATAGGGAGTAAGTAAAAGATATAAAAATATTGAGTTAATTTATAACAGCTAATCTTTGGAGAAGTTATGAAGATTCTGATAACAGGCGGTGCGGGTTTTATTGGTTCGCACTTAGCTGAAAGACTGGTAGAAGAAGGAAATCAGGTGGTTGTGGTGGATAATTTATCTACTGGTCGACTGGAAAATATAGAATCCATTAAAGCCAATGGTAACTTTCATTACACCATTGGTAGTATCCTTAATCGGGAATTAATGGAAAAATTGATGGAGGGTGTAGACCAGGTTTATCATTTAGCCGCAGCAGTAGGCGTTAAATATATTATAGAAAATCCATTACTTTCACTTAGAACAAATATCCTGGGAACAGAGAATGTTCTGGAACTGGCTAATAAATATAAAGCAAAAGTTCTTATAACTTCAACTTCAGAGATTTATGGGAAAAGTGATAAGGTTCCTTTTCATGAGGATGATGACCGCCTGCTTGGACCTACTCGTATAAGTCGCTGGGGATATAGTTGTAGTAAGGCTATTGATGAATTTATGGCTCTGGCTTATTTTCGGGAGAAAAGACTGCCAGTGGTCATCGTTAGATGTTTTAATACGGTAGGACCCCGTCAAACCGGTCAATATGGTATGGTACTTCCCAAATTCATTAAGGCTGCCTTGCTGGACCAACCTATTGTGGTTTATGGAAC
>MWCN01000144.1 GCA_002070045.1 Candidatus Cloacimonetes bacterium ADurb.Bin211 | reverse complement strand
CACCTATCTGATTTTTGGAGAAATAGGAAAGGCTTTTAATATTGATTCTTTTGACCAGCTGGGTTTTGCTCTATGCATTATTGTCCTGATGTATATAGATTTACATAAGGTGCTGGACAAAAAGATCTGGCTACTCGCTATCGCTCTCATTATTCTGGGAGTTTCATCGCATATCTATCTTCCTATTAGAGCAGCAGACCGTCCTTTCATAAATTTAGCGGATCCAAGCACCCCTAAGAGATTTGATGATTATATTCAAAGAAGACAATATAAATCAGAACAAGTAACTTCAATGTTTGCTCGCAGAGGAAAATTCTTTGAACATCAATTAGGTTATCATTTCCTTAGATATTTTAGCTGGCAATGGTTCAAATCTGATGCTGTTAATAGAGTTACAGGCATTCCAGCCCAAGTAGTAAATGTTTTCGGAGGTTTATTTGTTGCCTTTCTGGGGTTATTTGGAGCCGTATTCCATTTTAAAAATAATAAACATAGTTTCTTTTATCTTTTAGCTATCTTTTTCTGTACTTCTTTGTTAATGGTTTTTGTATTGAATCTTTCCAGCTCGGAAGTGCGAGATCGGGATTATTTCTTTGTGGCTGCTTATAATATGTGGGCAATATGGCTGGGCATAGGAGCTATGGGTTTAGTCTCTCTATTCAAAGATGATAAAGTTTTAAGAGTAGTAATGGCCATCATAATGCTATTTTTCCCTGTCTTTAATATGGCAGCACAATATTATGAACATGACCGTTCTCATGAGTTAATTGCCCTTGATTATGGGGTAAACTTTCTTAATTCCGTAGAAGAGAATGCCATTATTTTCACTAATGGAGATAATGATACTTATCCTATCTGGTATGCTCAAGCGGTTAAAGATCCTTATGCCAAACCCTATATGCATCAAGACCGAGACATCTTCCCCACTTTAGAATCTCAAAAGGCAATTCAGAAAGCTATGGATTACAAAAATCAGCAATGCAAGGGTATTCGTAAGGATGTGACCGTAGCTAATCTTTCTCTGCTCAATACTTCTTGGTATATTCGTCAATTAAGAGACCTGGAAGGAGTTGTCATCAACTGGACAGATGATGAAATCAATTCTCTGGATGACCGTTATGGGAGTTTTCAAGACTTACTTTGGAAAGATCAAGTAACCTTTGATGCCGGTGACCCCGAAGGAAAGATGAAATTTACCATTAACTATAGAGAAAACTATGAAAATAGCGAGACTAATGGCGAATTTTATCCTCGTAAAGGTTCGGATTTCGCAGTTATTCAGATTATAAAAGATAATTTCGGAAAACGTCCCATTTACTTTGCCGTAACCTGCGAATCAAGAGTGGGATTTGATGATTATCTTCGTAATGAAGGGATGGTCTCAAGAGTTGTTCCAACCTATGATCCTATCAATGAACAGATAGATATTGACCGTCTTCTCACTAATATTGATAAGGTATATCAATATCGCTCTATCTTTGATCCAAAAGTATACAAAGACGACAATATGAAAAGGTTAGTAATGAATTATGGTTCTGGATTTTCTCGTGCCGCCGTCTATTTCGCTAAAAATCATCAGTTTGATAAAGCAGAACAATATGCTCAAAAAGCTCGTGCTTTCATTGATAGTGATATCAGATTAACCGAATTCTATGTTACCTATTATATAGAAAAAGGAGAGCTAAATAAACTGGATACCTTTATTGAAAATAATATTTGGGGAAATCCAAATGAGGTAGATATCTATAGAGCTTATGTTTTAAGGTATGTGATGGAAAATCATAAAGAATTAGTTCCCCGATACTTAGGAAAAATAATGGCAAGATATCCTGATAATCCCGATTTAGGTGCTATTGCCCTCGCTTATGGCTATCAATATAAGCAAATGGCTCAAGTACAAGCTCTCTTTGATTCTTTGAAAAATGTACTTCATTATAACCAGCAAGACATTCTGAACTCTATTCAATCAGAAATGAATACTGAAAGTAATTAATTATGCTTGCGTCCAATATCAAAAGATCTATTCTCCGTATATTTAAAGTAAGTATTAGCTTGAAACAGGATTTTCTTGTGATTGAATAAGCTATATCTTCCCTGTCTCTCTCTTGACTCTTCCTTAGCTAAATTGTTAAGAGAGAGACAGGTGAAAGATAAGGGTGGAATTTAAATATTCAATTCTTTCCTCTTTATCCATAAAATTTTTTTCTTTTTCACTTCCTATTTTTTCTAAAATTTTTCCATAGTATTGGAGATGTTATATTAATGCTACGAGAGAAAAACTCTAAATTATGGATAGAGAAGCAGATAGACAAGAAAACGAATTTTCTCCGGAAAAAACTCTTGACTTTTCGAATAATCTAACTGATTTGGTCAAAAATTCTAATTTTCGTCCCTAATTATTATTATAACTTATTCAAAATTAAAGAATTGAGGTACTTAAAATGACATCGGGAATAGATAAAAGAGAAAGGATTCTGGGTTCAGCTATTGAACTTTTCAATCGTTGGGGTTTTGCCAAAACTTCACTGGATGAAATTGCGCGCAATGCCTACATAGCAAAATCTACCATTTATTATTATTTTCCAAGTAAAGAAAATCTCTTTATTTCCGCAATTCAAGAGAAAGCGGAAGAATTTTTCCAAAAGTTAAGCACTGCTATTGACTCTGCCGAAAAATTTGAGGATAAACTTTCCTGTTTCCTCAGTTTACCAATAACCTGCATCTTTGAAAATATGCCTCTTTTGGCAACAGCAATGCAACAGATTCCACCAGATTATTTTAACGGTTTACTGGTGAAAAGAAATGAATATCGTCAAAGGATGAATGATCTTCTCGCTAAAATTATGGATTATGGTAAAAGTCAAGGTATCATCAATGAAAAAATTAATTCTGAAAGATTTAGCGAGATGATTAACGACTGGTTTATTATGGGAGATTACTGGAATGGAGGAGAAAATAAAAACAGAATCTTGAAGCGTCTGGAAAGAGACCACGATTTGATGGTCCAATTACTTTTATATGGCATTCTTAAAAGGGATACAACTCAAAAAAGAAAAATGAAAAAAGCGAATAAAGGATAAGAAAATGAAACGGATCGTTATCATCTTAGCACTTTCCTTAATGGTGGCTTTGATTGGCGCTATAACTCTGGATGAAAGCATTTCCCTGGCTAAACAAAATAACAAGGATTTGCTAATAGCAAAAGAAGATTTAAATAAAGCTGATCAAACCTACTATCAGGTTCGTGCTACTCTCTACCCTCAACTTAATCTTGTTGGTTCTTATGGTTTGACCAAGACCTATCTTCCTGATTCGGCAATTATGCCACCAGTTGATCTAACTGCAGGTCTTGATCCTAATACTGCTAGTACTAATGATTACTACTTGGCTACTGTAATGTCCAAAGCACTTAATTCTTTAATGCCATCCTCACCTCAAAAAGAAGGTTCTGTAGCTCTTTCATTGCAGCTTCAGCAAGTGCTTTTTACCGGTGGAAAATTGAATTACGGAATTCAAATTGCTGATATCTATAGAAGAATTCAGGAACTTAATTATCAACTAAAAGAACAGGATATAGTTCTTTCTACCACTCAAATGTTTTATTCCTGTCTCTTAGCTGATAAATTGGTGGGAGTACAGCAAGAAGCATTGGACACAGCAAGACAACATTTGACGCAAGTGGAAGCTTTTGCTCGTGAAGGTTTAGTCTCAGAATTCGATGTTATGCGAGCTCGTCTGGAAGTAGCAAAACTTGAACCGCAACTAATGCAAGCCCAAAACTCCCGCATCCTTGCTTTGGATGCATTTCGCACTCAGATTGGTGTAAGTGATACTACGATTGTGGCTGAAGGAGATTTTATTCTTCCCCCTAAAATGGATATCACTTTAGAGGAAGCCATTTCACAAGGAATGGAAAATAGAGCTGAATTAACTATGGCAAAAAAAGGAACTGAAGTAGCTGAATTACAGCTAAAAACTGAAAAAGCAGGTTATTATCCCAATCTTGCTCTTCAAGCTGGTGCTGCTCTTTATACCGTAACTGATGAATATGCTATAGAAGAAGATGATTTTGGAACTAATTACAGTGTGGGTGTAGGAATTTCCTTTCCTATTTTTAATGGTTTCGCTACAAAAGCTAAAGTCAATTCAGCAAAATTTAACCATAAACAATCTCAGTATCAGCAAATGAAATATGAAGACCTCATCCGTCTGGAAATCACGCAAAATTATCAAAAACTGAGACATGCTGAGGAAAATTATTATGTGCAAGAAGAAAATATGAAAATGGCAGAACGAAGCTTGCAACTTGCACAATTACGCTATGAAAATCAAGTGGGCATTCAATTGGAAGTTTTTGATGCTCAGACCACCCTTTCCGCTATACAATTACAATACTATCAAGCTATATATGAAGTCATCTCTGCCACCAGAGTACTTCAAAAATCAATAGGTATGAATCTTTAAAATGGAGAAATGAAAATGAAGAAAAAGTATATCTTAATCATATTACTAAGCCTCGCACTCTTATTAACTGCTTGTGGAAGAAAAAGTTCACAATTTAAGACCCTTCAACAGATACAGAAAGAACAAGGAATTCCCGTTAAAGTAAAAACTGTTGAATTAGAAACCTTCACTCAGGAATTGACTTATAACGCTTCTATGGGTGGTAAAGAGGAATCTAATGGCCAGTCTCTGGTTTCTGAGGTGGTAAATTCCGTTAACGCCAAAGTTGGAGATAGAGTTTCCGCTGGACAAATTATTGTTACTTTCCCTCGCAATACGCCTTCTGCTCAATATGAACAAGCTTTAACTGCTTACAATGCTGCAAAAACAGCATACGAAAGAATGCGTAATCTTTATGCCAATGGTGCAATTTCCAGGCAAGAATTGGATAATGTTGAAACTCAATATAAGGTTGCCGAAGCAAATTTAAATGCCAGTGATAAGATGATTAATGTCCGTGCCCCTATAAGTGGTATCATAACAAATATTTCAGTTAGTCCCGGAGACAGAAGTTATCCCGGACAAAATCTTTTCACTGTCTCTACTACTAATGGCTATAAAGCTAAATTGATGGTTGCTGATAGAGATGCAATGAAAGTGAAAGTGGGAACTCCAGCAATTGCCACCTGGGAAAATATTACTCTAAATGGAAGAGTTAGCAAAATCTCTCTGGCTCTGGATCCCTATCAAAAAGCAGTCCCAGTTGAAGTTACTTTCCCCAGTAATGGACAAAGAATCAGCTTTGGTTCTACTGCTCAGATAAGATTACAATATCTCATAAAACCTAATTGCATCGTTGTTAATCGTGAGTATGTTGTTAATGAAAATGACAAGCAGTATGTCTGGATTAATCAGAATAACCATGCAATAAAACGAGAAATTACCACTGGACTGGATAATCAATTGCAATATGAAGTCACTTCTGGTCTGGAACCTGGTGAACAGTTAATAGTTGAAGGAATTTCCTTATTAACTGATAATGCTTTAATTAAAGTCATTGAGTAAGGAGGAATAGATGTTTCTTTCCGACTTATCAGTTGATAGACCTGTAATGGTCTCTATGGCATTATTTGTATTCATTGTGTTTGGAGTGTTAGCCTACTTCTCAATGCCTTTGAATCTAATGCCAGAGGTAAACATACCCTATGTGGTGGTTCAATCCATCTATCCTGGTGCAGGACCCAGCGAAGTTGAAACTCAGGTCACCAAAAAGATTGAAGATGCTATAGCCACCGTGAGTGAAATTGATTATATCCAATCCTATTCCCTGGAAAATGTGAGCATAGTAATGGTGGCATTTAAGATGCAAAAAAATGTAGATATTGCCAATCAAGAAATAAAGGATAAAGTTGATGCTATAATTCGTGAACTTCCTTCAAACATTGAAAAACCTATTGTGCAAAAAATGGACATAAATGCTATTCCCTTTATGGATATTATCCTATCTGGTAATCTTGATGGCAAAGCTTTATATGAACTGGCAGATACTAAACTAAAAGACCGTTTTGGACAGATAGAAGGTATTGCTCAGGTTGACATCAGTGGTGGAAATAAACGTCAGATACAGGTTCAGTTAAATGACCAA
>MWCN01000143.1 GCA_002070045.1 Candidatus Cloacimonetes bacterium ADurb.Bin211 | reverse complement strand
TTCAACTTTTCCAACCAGGTCTGCTCCAACATCTGCAGCTTTAGTGTAAATTCCACCTCCAAGACGAGCAAATAATGCTTGAGTAGATGCACCCATTCCAAAACTGAGCATTATAACAGTAATCTGTCTTAAGGAAAAAGTCTCCGGGAATAAGTTCAGAATAAAAAACCATAATGAGATATCAAGCAAAGCAAGACCAACCACGGTTAATCCTAAAACCGCACCGCCCCGAAAAGCTATTTTGAGACCTTTATTTAAACTTTTTGAACAGGCTTGAGTGGTACGATTAGAAGCCAGTGTTGCCATATTCATACCAATATAACCAGCTAAGGCACTAAAAAAACCTCCAGTTAAAAAAGCAAAAGGAACTAACCAATGCAGAACATGGAGCACCTGTGCCATAATATTAAAAACAATAAAGGCTATCAGGAAGAATATTGCCACTCCTTTGTATTGTTGTTTCAAATAAGCAAAGGCTCCTTCCCTGACATAGCTTGCAATTTCTACCATACGAGCATTTCCCGGATCTGCTTTTTTCACTTGATGAAAAAATATCGCAGCAAAGATTAGAGCTATAATTGCTCCTATTGGCGCAATATACCAGATTGTCGGAATCATATTCATCACCTCTATACAGTAAGTATGTAAAAGAAACTTAAAATTTTTGCTTTTCTATAATAACCTGCTCCTATTGTCAATATTTTTCTGTTTAAAACTTAGATAAAGAGGAGAAAATATATTTCATATCTTCTTAATTAACTGGATATTATGAAACCAGAGAAAATCAGGAGCGAAAGATTATTTTTCAAATTACCTCTAACTTTGGCGATGTAAATCATATCTATTGGACTAAGAATAATTTATTTGACAAAACGAGTGTTTTAAGATTAAAGGACCAGGAGAATGCGGAAAATGAGGATAAAATAATATGGAATATATAGATTATAAAAAAGAAGTTAATTCTATGCTTTCCCAGATTTCTGAAATTCGGAGGTTACTTTGATCAGGAAGGGAAGCAAAAGCAGATAAATCAATTACAGGAAAAGATGAGTCAGCCAGATTTCTGGGAAAATCAGACTGAAGCAAAAAATATCACCCGAAAACTTAGTCAACTAAATGAAGAATTAGAACATATAGGAACTCTTGACCGCTTAAAGGGAGAACTTGAGACCTATCTTCAGTTATTAGAAGATGATTTTTCTCCCGCTCTTTTTGAAGACGCTTTAAAAGAGCTACCAGCACAAAAGCAATTCCTGGAAAAAGCAGAGATTGAATGTTATCTGAATGATAAATATGACTATGAAGATGCCATTCTAATCATTCATTCCGGTGCAGGAGGCACAGAAGCTCAGGATTGGGCAGAAATGTTGTTGAGAATGTATACCCGCTGGGCAGAAGAGAACGGTTTTAGCTATAATATCATAGATCTTCTACCAGGTGAAGAAGCAGGTGTGAAAAGTGTTAGTCTGGAGATAAAAGGACCTTATGCTTATGGAATGCTAAAAGCTGAAATTGGAATTCATCGTTTAGTCAGGATTTCACCTTTTAATGCTCAAGGGAAAAGGCAGACCTCCTTTGCTTCAGTTTATGTTTATCCTGAATTTGAAGAGGATATTGAAGTTGATATTGATCCTAAAGACCTCAGAATAGACACTTATCGTTCCAGTGGAGCAGGTGGACAATACGTCAATACCACCGATTCTGCTGTGAGAATCACTCATATTCCCACGGGGATTGTGGTTTCGTGTCAAAATGAACGTTCCCAAATTCAAAATAGAGAGAAAGCTATGGCTATTTTAAAATCCCGGCTATATCAATACTATGAAGAGCAAAGAGAAGCGGAAAAGAAAAAGGAAGAATCTGCTAAGAGTGATATTGGTTGGGGACATCAGATTCGTTCTTATGTGTTTCAACCTTATCAAATGGTAAAAGACCATCGCACAGGTTATGAAGTAGGGACAGTGGATAAGGTTATGGATGGTGATCTGGACAATTTTATTTATGCCTGGCTGAAACAGAAAGCATTAGAAAAAGCACAATGAGGGAAGATTGAACTATAAAAAACTATTACCTGAAGTTGATTTGCAAAATCTCCCAAATCATATTGGAATCATTATGGATGGGAATGGACGCTGGGCTGCTAAAAGACATAGACCCCGTGTTTTTGGACATAGAGCTGGAGCTCGTGCAGTTCGCAAAGTAGTAGAACTTGCCACGGAACTAAAACTTGGCTATTTGACTATCTATGCTTTTTCTACGGAAAATTGGAAGAGACCGACGGATGAAGTGCAGGCTCTATTAAACTTATTAAAAGATTATCTGATTAAAGAACTTCCAGAACTGAATAGAGAAAATATTAAAGTTAGAATTATAGGAACTCAGGATCGATTAGACCCTTCTTATTTAACTGAGATCCATCAACTTGCTGGCGAAACAGCGCAAAATACAGGTTTGAATCTTAATATTGCCTTTAATTATGGTGGAAGATTGGAAATCATTGAAGGTATAAAGAAGCTCTTTCAACAGTCACTTAATAATCCAGAACTCATAGATAATCTTACTCCTCAAAACTTTAATAATTACCTTTATACTTCTGGTCAACCTGATCCAGACCTTATCATTCGCACCAGTGGAGAATATCGTTTATCCAATTTTTTGCTCTGGCAATCTGCCTATGCAGAAATTTATATTACTGAAACACTGTGGCCAGATTTTGATAAAGTGGAATTTCTTAAAGCAATAATTGATTTTCAAGGGCGAAAACGCCGTTTTGGAGGGATTGAATCAGAATGACAGAATTGCAGAAAAGGATACTGGTTGCGGTAATATTTATTCCTATTCTTTTGGCAGTACTTTATCTGGGAGGAGCTTATTTAGTTGTAACTTTTGCCCTAATTGTGATTTTTGGTTCTGCTGAATACATAGCTATGTTGCGTAAAGCCTCTTTCTTTGTCTCTTGGTATTGGATAGCTATTATATTCGGCACTTTTGTAACTCTATCATTTCTTCCTGGTTGGGAGCTTATTACTGCATGGATAATATTTTTTCTGCTATCTCTGGAAGCTCTGTTGAAATGGAACGAACAAAAATCCATTCCTCAAGCAGCTTTAGAGTTATTTGGTTCTTTTTATATTGGTGTAATTCCTGCTTTGTGTCTTCGTCTGGGTCTAAATTATAGAAATCCAAATATGCTTTTATGGTTAGTAATATCTATCTGGATAACCGATTCTGCAGCCTATTTCACTGGAATGAAATGGGGAAGGCATAGAGGAATTTTCCCGGTGAGCCCCAAAAAATCTGTTGAAGGCTTTTTCGCAGGAATTATTGCTCCTTTTATTATATTGATTATATTATATAGCACAGGAATAATTACAAATATTCTATGCTTGATTTTAATTGCCGTAGCAGCAGGTATTTTTGGACAATTAGGAGACCTGGTGGAAAGTATGATTAAACGATTTTGTGGAGTAAAAGATAGTTCAAAATTAATTCCCGGACATGGAGGTATACTGGATAGATTTGACAGTATCCTTCTTGCTGGTTCATTTTTATATTGTTCTTTAATAATACTACAATAAGTGAGGTGACAAAAATGATTAAAAAAATTCTATTACCTATTTTAATGCTGGGCTTCGTTTCTTTGATTTTTGCCCAGGCAGCAGACCTTTTCTTTTCTGAATATGTAGAAGGCAGTTCCAATAATAAAGCCATTGAGATTTTCAATGGAACGGGAGCGCCAGTAGACCTTTCTCAGTATACAGTTAAACTTGCTTCCAATGGAGGTACCTGGTCTACATCTAATAGTGTTACTCTTTCCGGCACTTTAAACAATAATGATGTGTTTGTAATTGCCAATTCTCAAGCTAATCAGACAATTCTGGATGTTGCTGATTTGACCCATACAGTTACATATTTTAATGGAAATGACTGTTTAGGGCTTTTCCATGGTGATACTATGATAGATATTATCGGTGTCTATCAACAAGACCCTGGAACTGCCTGGCCTGTAGCTGGAATTGATGGTGCAACTTTAAATCATACCTTAATTCGTAAACCAGAAGTTGTACAGGGTAATACAGATTGGCTTTCCGGTGCTGGAACAAATCTTGATAATTCTGAATGGATTGTCCATCCTCAAGATTATATTGAGAATCTCGGTTCTCATACCTTTAATCCTGGTGGTGAACAACATGCAGCAACTCCAACTTTTGATCCACCAGCTGGAGTTTATACAGAACCTATCTCGGTAACAATAAGTTCCACCACTCCTAGTGCCACGATACATTACACTCTGGATGGAACTAATCCCACTGAATCTTCTCCTACCTATACGGGTCCTATTCCTTTAAATACCAATACCACTATCAAAGCCATAGCCTATGCCAGTGGTTATGCTCCCAGTTACATTGCTTCAGCAAGCTATTTCTTCCCGGTTGTAGTGACAAACTTGACCGAATTAAGAGCTCAAACTGCAGGAGATGGAACTGTATATATGGTTTCAGGTCAGGTAGTTTTGACATTTCAGCAAAGCTTCAGACATCAGAAATATGTGCAGGATAATCAGGCGGGAGTTCTCATAGACGACCCCTCAGGCGTTATAACCACGACCTATAATCTACTTGATGGAATTACTGGTTTAACCGGAACTATAGCCTATTATAATAATATGCTTCAGCTTACTCCGGTTATAGATCCAGGTCCTGCAACTTCTTCCAATAGTGAGATTTATATACCAACTGTTACTATCGCACAAATCAATGCTAATGTTGCTACCTATCAGGCTCGTTTAGTCCGTATTAGAAATGCTCATTTCTCTGAGACTGGAACCTTTGCCACCGGGCAAAACTATACTTTAATAGATGACACCGGCTCAATAGTTTTCCGTACTACTTTCTACGATGTGGATTATATAGGACAACCTATTCCCACTGGAAACTTCAATATCTGGGTGCTGGTCAATCAATATAATCAAACTCCACAGGTAACTGCTCGGATGCTGTCTGACTGGAGTGATGTCCCTGTTGACGATGCCATAGAAACACCTATAGTAGCTAAACTCATTGGAATTTATCCTAATCCATTTAATCCCAGCACAACTATTTCTTTTTATGCAACCAAAACAGAATCTGCTCAAATAACTATCTTCAATCAAAAAGGTCAGGTAGTGAGAACCTGGGACATTGATTCCAGAGAAGATGGCATTAAGCATATCCTTTGGGATGGAATGGATCAGAATGGAAAGCCTGTAAGTAGTGGTGTATATTACTGTCAGATGATTTCAGGTAAATATTCTTCCAGCCGTAAAATGGTCTTAATGAAATAAACTGAAGTTAATAACTGTTTCTTTGCGAAACAGTGTAAAATAAAGGTCTTGCTGATATATCTTAAGGTATAAAAAGCAAGACCTTTTTTATATCCAACTCAATTACTGGTTAGTAACCAATAACTATCTTTAAAATCAGGACATTAGAAAATAATAATCTCTCTCCTGGCTCTTTCTTGTCTTTCTCTTATGAAAAGAGATAAGAAAGAGTCAAGGGAGAGTCAAGGAAGAAAGAGGAAAATGAAGTGAGAAAATAAGTTAGATAAATGTCATAAATAGACCCTTCTTTTCTGTTCTAATTGAATATTTATCCTCTCAGGAGTAATTTTCCTTATTCTGGCATAAATATTAAAAGAACGGAAAAAGTTTATAGAAAGCGTTTAACTACTTCTACCACTTCGGGTAAATCCATTCCCAGATTTTTCAGGTGCTCCAGGGTGGGAATTCCTTCTTTAGTCCATCCCTTCCTTTTATAAACGGCATCTACAAGTTGTTGATATTGATCTTCTCTATAAGAGCGAAGCAAAGCCATTTTTTCTTGAGTGGATTTACCTTCCGGGTCTATTCCTTGTTTTTCCTTTAACAGTTTATCATAGCGTTCCTGACGTGAAAGATATTCTTCTTCAGTAACAGGGCCAACTGCTCTATAAGGTGGAATATCATCTATGCGACGACCCTTACCCATTCTCAAACAGAAAACCTTTTGAAAATTATATACTCTTTCCGATTGGCAAATGAGTTCATCCTTATCTAGAGGTTTTCCGGTGATAGCAGTATAAATATCTACATAGTTCTGCACATGTTCCGGTACTTTTGCTGGTTCATCAGTTTCCGCATTATTGGCAGGTTCTATATCATTCCAGGGGAGTTTGCATAGACCCTGTAAGCCAAACCAGGTGCGGAACATAGGAAAATAGTGGAGAGCTTCGGCTTTATCTTCA
>MWCN01000142.1 GCA_002070045.1 Candidatus Cloacimonetes bacterium ADurb.Bin211 | reverse complement strand
ATCATTAATTTAAAGAATAAACTTATCAGCATTATCTTTGAGAATTATCTCAGTAATAATCTCTTGAATACTTGGAAAGACAAAGGGATAACAATAATCAGGAAAAACTATTGACAGATTCAGTGATGGAAGCGCAGAAGATAAGAATGTTTTATTCTTGATAAGTATGATAAATAATAGAGGCTATTTGTCTCATTCCGTGTTAATAAAGAGCTTAAGCTAAAATTTATTTTTATGGTAGATGATTATGAAGATTAAGAAATCTGATTTATGCTTGTGTTTGGTTGTCGTTCTTTTAATTCTATTGTTTTCTTGTAAAAAACAAGAGCAAGTGAGTAATGGACTAAAAATTGTAGTTCTTTCACCTGAAGTGGGAGAGATAATAGCTTCTTTAGGAGCTACCGACCTGTTAGTAGGCAGAACACAGGAATGTGATTATCCTGAAGAGCTTTTGAAGGTGCCGGTGGTTGGCAATTTTGGAGCTATCAATAGAGAGAAAGTTATAGCTCTAAAACCTGACCTGGTTTTTACTTCTGCTCTGGAACAGGATGCTATAGCCCAGGAATTACAAAAAGTAGGAATCAAGGTTCAGCAGATTTATCCAAAAAAATTAGATGATTTACCAGTAATCATTAGACAAATAGGTGATTTAATAGGTAAAGGACAGGAGGCTTCGGCTTTATCGGATAGTATCGCTACGGCTATTGCAGAGGTGAGAATTAAATCAGCCAATATTTTCCATCCGAGAGTTTATGTGGAAATTTATCGTAATCCGTTAATGAGTGTTTCCGATGAATCTTTTGTAGGTGATGTAATAGAATCAGCTGGAGGAGATAATATTTTTTCCAAATTGGAACGTGATTATGCTCGGGTGGACCCTGAAGATGTGATATTAGCCAAGCCAGATATTATTATCTGTTATTCTCAGGATACGCTGGAGGGTATTTCTTCACGCAAAGGATGGAGTAATATTCCGGCAGTAAAGAATAAAAGAATCTATTTTGAAAAAGATATAAATCCGGATTTAATACAACAAGCAACACCCAGGACAGTGCAAGGGTTAAGGCTTTTGTATGCGATATTTTCTGAGCAGATGAAAAAATGAAAAAAGAACACTGGTTAATACTCATATTAATTCTCATATTTTTTGCGCTAGCCACCCTCTATCTTTTTATAGGTAATGTTAGCAAAGAGATAGTGATACAGGTGAGGCTTCCTCGTATGATTCTAACAATATTTACAGGACTGACTCTTGCGGGAATAGGGTCTGTGTATCAATTAATGCTGGTTAATCCATTAGCCGAACCTTATATCTTAGGCATATCCTCTGGTTCTGCTTTTGGAGCAATATTATTTGGAGTGCTTGGTCTGACCTTATTAATGCCTGTAGGTGGATTTATAGGAGCGGTCTTGACCTTAATTATCGTCTGGCGTCTGGCACAGAAAAAAGGGAGTTTTGACCGTAGTCGTTTACTTATTGCAGGAGTTATTGTAGGGATGTTTTTTTCTGCTGGTATTTCTTTAATTATGTATCTCTTTCAGAAGGATACAATGATAATTCTGGGCACTTTAATGGGGAATTTAGGGCATATATTTACCGAAAATGAATGGCATTTCTTTCTGTTTTTATTTGCGATATCAATCATTATTTTAGGCAGACTTTATTTTCGTTCCACAGCTCTGGATATTATGAGTGGGGGAGATATTTATGCTGGCAGTGTGGGAATTGATGTCCAGAAAGTGCGAAAAGAGCTTTTTTTACTCACATCCATATTAGTTGGCATCACTGTTTCTTATGCTGGTATAATAGGTTTTGTAGGATTGATTATTCCACATATAGTGAGGTTTTTCATTCCTTCAGGACAGAAAAAGATATTTCTGTATTCACTTATTACGGGGGGTATATTTTTATTGTGTTGCGACCTGATTGCTAAAAATATAGCTGTCATTGAATTACCAGTAGGAGTTATCACCTCTGCTGTTGGATGTCCATTCTTCATCTGGCTATTATTGAAAAAGTAAAAAACTTTTTTAATCAAGAGTTTAACTTAGAAGACATCACTTTAAGAGAGGGGAATAATACCCAGTCCTTGCAGGACACCCCTCTAAGAGAGGGGAATAATACCCAGTCCTTACAGGACACACATCTACAAGAGGGGAATGAGCTATGTATTTTTCATAGATTAAAGCTTAACTAAAATAAATAGACCTTAGAGTAAGGAAAAAGAATAAAAAAATCCGGGTGAAGTAAAACACCCGGATTAGTTGTAATATTTGATGTATGTTGATGATGATTTATTTCATCAGCATCATTTTCTTGGTTTCAGTTACACCATTAGTGGTCAAACGATAGAGATATAATCCACTGGTGACAGGTTTCCCATTATTATCAGTTCCATTCCAGACAACACTATGTCTTCCAAAATCAAGATTTTCATTAATCAGATTTTTAATCAGCTGTCCTTTCACATTATAAATGGAGAGGTTAGCAAAGCCCGCTTTAGGCATATCAAAACTGATAGTAGTTTCTGGATTGAAGGGGTTCGGATAATTTTGGTGCAACATATAAGTTACATTAGGAACGGCGGGATCATCATTAGGAACTGGCATTGAGAATTGCATTTCCATAAACATAACCTGTCCGCCATCAGGATTTTGATGATAAGGAGGGTCAATAACATTAGCACCCCAGGTATAATCATTGTAGAACATAAATCCTAGTTTGCCAATTTTCTGGCCGTCAACAGTACCTACATATTGAATTTTATCAGCAGGATAAACCCACATAGGTTTAATTCCTGAGAATTCAGGCGTATCAACATTGTTAAGAATGATAGGCTCGCTCCAGGAGTTTCCATTATCGGAAGAAAGAGAAATCCAGATTTCAGGGGTATTAGCATAGTCAATCATTTCAGTGTCGCCTATGTAATTATAATCACGAGCACGTCTGCTATCCTGCCATACTGCAGCCATCATACCTTCTTCATTGGCAATGGTGATTTTGCAATTATTATAATGGAATTCCATTGCATCGTCATGGGCAGTATCATCCCAGTGAGGGAATGGCCAGGCAGTAGCTACAGATATACCCCAAGCGCCAGTTGTATCTTGGACATACTCATCCACTTCTCCGAAAGGAGGTTGGAAATCCCAGGGGCAGAAAGCTGTGTTATAATCATCATTCGGGTCTTTTTGAGGATAGACTTCATTAATTGAGAATTCTTCTGTGACGGGATCAAAGACAAACTCTTTAACGAATTCCATTTCAGGATAATAGTATCCATCAATGTTCTGCAAAGACCAAACGCCAAATACATGAATTCTTCCCAGATTATCAAATGTAGCATTAATATGACTTGTATTGCCAGAAGCAAGTGCGAAATATAATTCTCCATTATCACCATAAGGTGCACCGCTAACGGGCGAATCAAAATAACCGGTAGTGTCAGTAGGTGAAGAATCGGGATTCCACATAGGGAATTTACTATAGTCAGAGATTCTTCTCCAGGTTCCTTCACCATAGTTGGGGCAGATAAAGACATCCATATCGGGTTCATCAATGTTAGTAGTAGCATCGGATTCGGTTGCAAAATGATAACCAGCGTAATAAATATTACCAGCATTATCAGCAGTTATAGCATGAAAAGGACGACGCCATTCTTCATCAACATTCCATTGATTCATCTCAGGAATGCTAGTATATTGCCAATTAAGTGGCGTAGCATTCACAATATCATCAGGTTCAAAATCTGCATAGGCAATATAAGGATTTTCTGAAGGAGCATTAGCAGTATTATGAGTAACTGAATTTCTTGCTAAGACATAAATTCTTTGTTTTCCTGCAATAGGAGAGGGTCCGATTTGAGCATTGGGCCAGATGAATTCATTGTCATTAGTAACAGTACCATCAGGAGCAGTGATAGTAATAGGATTATCAATAATAATACCATAATAAAATAGACCAGTAAGTCCATCTATGAAACCATCGGCAGCATACTCTACTTCAAGTGGAGCATCAGCATCTTTATTAGCATGCCAGGCATATATTGGTTTGCCACCAACCATATCTACTTCTAAAGTAGAGTATCCTTCATGATTCTGTTGAGGTGTTATTTCGTTGTTAGCTTGAATATTACCCTGGGCATCAATATAAGTGTAAAATATCCGGCGATTACCACTAGCTTGACGACGTCCATGATAAGTCATAAAATATCCACCACCAGCAGATTGGGGGATTACTTTTAAAGGTAATCCATTGTAACTGCCAATCATATAATCATAGTAATTTGTGATTATAGGTGTTGGTAATTTAGTAAAAGTATAAGCTGGAGCATCACGATGTGCGGGGACGATAGCCTTATTGTATTGGATTTCAATCGGTTTAAGGATAGTTGGAACCTCCAGGTCATTAGCCAAAGCTAAAGACATCATAAGGCAAAGTGTGAATATAATCACTACTGTTTTTTTCATTTTTACCTCCATATTTTATTAGGTTATTTAAAATCTGAGTTTTATAGAAAGTCTGTGTGCACTTTTCAGGAAACTTTCTGCTAAATCGCCCATATCTGTATAGGCATAATCAACATTAATAATAGCGAAACGAGTTGGTATTTGATAACCAACGCCAGCAGAAAAGCCATTTGCATCATAATTAATTTGATAACCGGCGCGTAAAAAAAGATTACCATACTTATATTCGGTGCCGATATTCCAGGTTTCCATACGATCAATTACATTATCCAGTTGAATAGAAGCAATCCAATGATTAATGGAATTGTAGGAAGTTCTATCTTCTGGGGGGATATTTTCATTCCAGCTGCGCATAATATCGCCGCTAACACCTAAAGAAAAGCACATAGGTATCTTAGAATCCAGTTCAGGGCCATCTTCATCAATTGACCCATCGCCATCGTTATCAAAGAGGTCAAAGGGGTCCTCATCGGTTCCGCCATCTTCATCGTCATCAACATAATAATGGATATCCGGACCGAAATTACGGAGAGCCATACCTATTTTAACATTTCTCCAACCTGTGTTGTATATAGAGCCCACATCAACAGAGTAGCTATTGACAGAGAACTCATACAGGTTTTCGCGGAGATATTTAATACCCACTCCAGCAGAGAACTTATTAGTAAACTGTTGAGCATAATCTACACCGAAAGCCATACTACTATTAGTAAATGTTTCACCAGTGGGACCGAAAGTTTCTTCGTCGGTGATATCCATATTATCCATATGTAGAACAGAGCCATAAGCTGCGACAGTGGAAACACCATTAGTAAATGAGCAAGCGGCAAATTCATGCATAATATCAGCAACCCAGTTGGTATGAGAAACAAAAGCTTGATTTTGGTAGGAAGGAGCCAACCCAGCTGGGTTCCAGTAGACAGAAGAGATGTCATCTGATACGGCAGTATAAGCTTCACCCATACCAATAGCACGGGCGTCAATACCCAATTTGAGAAATTGTAAGGCTACTGTTCCTACTTTTCCGAATGGTTTAGCTGATATTAGAGTTGGAATCAAGATAAGACTCAATACTATCAGGGATATTAAATGCTTTTTCACCATTCCTCCTTATTTAATTATCACGAATTTGCCGACTTTTATATTGTTGTCAGCTTTGTTTTCTATGGAATAGAGATAGACTCCGGGTGCAATAATCTGGTTATGTTTAGAGAGTAAATCCCAATCATGCATACCACTGGCAGCTAGTCCATGCGTAGTAGCTTTAGAAACAGTAAGAATATCTGCTTGATAAGCACCGTTATGGTCTATTTCATCTACTAAGTCACCCGCGAGGGTATAAATTTTTATTTTGCATTTTTCAGGGAGATTGATGAACCAGAGACGACGACTTTTATCACCTTTTTCATCCTTTTCCCTTCTACCGTCAAATTTACTCTTTCCAATATAGGGATTAGGAACAACATAGATGTTATCCATATCAGATTTTGCTAAAGGACCGGGGAAAAACACTTGCATATTGGCATCTTCATCACGACCAGATTCAAGAGAACTAATGTGATTGAGAGGGATACCACGGTCAAAAGTGGTAACAGCTACATAATATTCAATTCCCTTGGGTGGATATAAAATAGCGGAATGATAATATCTGCGGGACAGACGTTGCTTTCTCAATTCAGCTAATTTATCCCACTGAGTTTGGTCATTAGGATCGGTAGGTATATAGACTTGGCCTCCAAATCCAGGCAAGGGAATCATTTTAGAGTCATAAATAGCGTCAAAGACATCATCCCGAATTTCAGGGTGCTTGAACAATCTGGCTTTGAGATTCTTAATCATTGAAGGAGGTAGATTTGCATAATCCACTTCAATCTGTTCAGCCTGCGCTTCTAAATCAGGACTCCAATCTACATCTGGATTATAGATGGGCCAGCCATAGAAATCATCACCAACATTATAGGGTACAAATTGGTAGTTCTCGTCATATCTATAAAATTTTGTAATATCACCATTCCATTCGTTCTTATTGGGAAGACCTTTATCAATGCCGAGATATCCGCCATAATTTATATAATAATCAGTGCCACTATTCACATTATAATCCAGTAGGTCTTGTGATGTATCAATTTTGTCCCAGCGTTCCATCATAGTCCAATCTTCTTGAGAGCCACTACCGCTTCGTCCCCAGGTAGTATAACCTTGAAAATCGTGCCTTAGCCTGTAACCCGTAAAAGGATTAACTCGGGCATTCATATTATAATTGTTTGGGTCAGGTTTGAATTCATCAGGGAAATTAGACCAATCAACAGAATTGGGATCGCTATCTATGCCGGGAATTAAATATGGGCTATTGGGGTCCTGCCAACCAATAACTGAACTATTCACTGTCATAATATCATAAGAAAATTCACTTCTATTATCCCAGTAAAGTTCTATACGACTGCCATCATCAGTCATTTCAGCTAAAAGTTTGGGAATATCAGGAGGTTTCGGAGGAGTATAATGTGGGAAAGTATCAGGTAATATCACAGTATCTAAAGTTTGAGCTTGTCCATAAATCATTTTTGCGAAGGTGGCGGTGCTCTTTAAATCTTCCAGGTTATCACCGGGGAAAACAGCAACGACAATTTTCATAGTTCTTCCTGGAGCAAGATTCCAGGAGTTTACGGTTGGAGCGGTAGCACCTTGTTGATCACCATAGAAAGCAAATAAGAAACGTGTATCTTTAGGGACGGTTTCCTCAAACTGCATCTGGTCTGGTTGCTCGGGACGCAGAGGGTCAAATTTTGATTCATCGGGGTTTTTACCAGTTAGTAGCCAATATTTTTCATTGGCAGTTTTTTTAGGCGAATAATTTAAACTAAGAGGATTAGTATCAGAGGGTCCATTTCCCACTTTCCAATACCAGCAATGGAATTGAAGCTGTTCGGGGTCAGGAGTGCAAACACGAGCACCCACTAAACCTGTGGTTAGACCTCCATCTCCATCAGCATCATGAGTGTAGGCAAATTCAAAACCTGAACCTTTTACATAACCTGATACATCATCAGCAGCTTTTTCACGTCCCCAGGTCTGAGGACCACAATCACAATCCATATAAATTCCCATTGCACAATCAAAGAGAGTATCCATATAAACGGTGTTCATATTAGTAATATCAAATTCCACATACACGAGGTTTTTGATGTATTCGTAGCTCCATTGATAGGACATCTGTCTTACCCGCACATTTAGCGGAACATGCTTACTTGCTCCCCGTGATGATCCATAATCACGGTCGTCACCAGGTGTTCCAAAGGGGCAATAATCATAATAATAACCTATAAAATCTTGTTCTGAGACAGGGGCGCCATCCTCATCAATTTGTCCGTCATTATCATCATCATAAGGCATAGAGAAACAATAAGAGCTGTATGATTTATCGGAAAGGTCCATAAAACCTAAGGGGAACCAAATCTCTATGTTATTGCCAGTATTGATTATATTATAATTGTTTGTATTTGCGATATACTGACCACCAAAAACTTGAAATTGAGTTGGTAACTCATCTGCTCTTCTCAGGGGGAAAGTATAGCCAACAAAATCCTCATCTATGCATCCATCGCCGTCATCATCCACCCCTCTTTCTTGCAAACGAGTGCTTGATGTAGCCACTCGATCTAATCCATTATACATAGAAAACATAGATACCACTTCAGGATTTGTGTTAGAAGAAAGTAGAGGATTATAAGCAGGTAAGAACTCATAAAGATCCCAGTCGCCATCAAAACCAACAGTTACCAGAGTGTCCAACACTGGTTTCATCCAGGGTTGCCAATCAGGAGAACCATAGGCAACAGTTTGAGAACTATCTTGACTAGGGTGTAGAGCCCGCCAATACAGTTTTCTGCCTGCACTATCTCTCCGGAATTTTTTAGCCCCGAACCAGAGAGCACCTTGATACAAATAATCTATTCCTTGTCCTCCTGGATACTCCAGAGAAGGATATACAGGAATGGCATCATCCCCAGAACCAAAGAAGCCATAGTTACTGACTCTTAGCCACATATTACCGACATTATGATAGTTTTCAATGTCGAGTTTCTTGGCTCCAGAAGGTTTGTCTACCATTGCTGCTTGAGCAATTCCTGTGAATAATAATGCAAGCAGCAGACATAATATAAATTTGTTTAATTTCATTTTCAAAGCTCCTATGGATTAATTCAATTTGAATTCAATCGGGACGATAACAGTTGTATCAACAGGATTTCCGCTACTTTTTCCCGGCTGAAAACGTACTTTGCGTACAGCTTCAATAGCGGCCTCATCTAAACCTCCAGGACCTGGTTGCACTGAGCGTAAAACTCTAATGTCGCCAACAGTTCCATCTTTATAGACATCAACTTCCAGAATAACAGTGCCCTGGATTCCGGCTCTTTTAGCAAATTCAGGATATACAGGTTTTATGCTGCCTATGGGGACGGGAGGATCATCCCAGGGGACAAAATCAAAAGGTCGCTCTTCAGCTGATTGTTGAATTGTACTACTGGTAGTGCTCTGTAAATTTCCAAACTGCTGCAAAGCTAAGGCTCTCTTTTCGGCAAGTTCAGGAGTATCTTCTGTGGCAAGTTCTTCACTGATAACCGGGATATTGATATCAATTTCTGTTTCGGTTTGAGTTTCTTGTTTTTGTCTGGTATCTGGTGGTGCTTCAGCGATTTCTACTTGAGTAACTATTTCTTTTTGAGTTGTAGTCTCTGTTTTTGGGGCAATTAGATAAATCAGTAGCATAATCGCTATAGCTAGGGCAACAGCTTTGCTGAATTGAGAATCGCAGTAGTCTTTCCAATCTAATATTTTATTATTTTCCATAATTCCCCCCTTCCTATAACTTTCTCTGGACTTCAAATACTACATTACGAGTATCTGCGTCTTGAAGACGTATCATAACATCACGGATGGATTGATAACGACAATCTTTATCAGCTCGGAAACAGACCTGAAGGGTGGGAATCTCACGTGCTTTAGCTTGCATAGTCTCAACTATAGAATTATCTTCAACCGTATAAGGGAAATCATCAATAAGAATCTGTCCTTTAAGAGTTATATAAATGGTAGCAGTTTCATTTCTAGCTATACGTTCTATATTTTCTGTAGCATAGGGTAATCTTTCACGGGGAACCCAAAAAACACGTTCCTGCACAAAAACAGTAGAAACCATAAAGAAGAGCAAAAGCAAGAAGGAGATATCACCCGTAGAAGTTGTTGGGATAGCGGCACTTGGTCTTTTTGACATTTGTATCTTAGCCATTATTTACTCCTATAATTGGGTGGATATTGAAATCATTGCTCTATCTCTAAAACTAACGAGATGGTCTACCACTCTAACCATATCGCTATATTTGGCTTCGCTATCTGTTTTTACCAGAAAGAGCATTTTTGTTTTTCTGACTTCGGGGTCACTACTTTGTTGATTAAGTCTTTCCCGCATCTCAATCTTACTTTGAATCAAGTTATCCAACTCATCATCAGTAAACACTCTCGGTTCTTCATTGTTAACTCTTATTCTTCCATCAGGTAGAATTTCTAAACGGGTCATTTCTGCTTCAGTTAGTTGAATTTCAGTTGTTTTAACTTGTTCTTCTGGAACAGCTTTATTTAGTTGGACCTTAACGCCTTCTTTGACATCAAACTTAGTTGTTGACATAAAGAATACTATCAACAGGAAAGAAATATCGCCAGTTGAAGTTGTAGGAATATTAGCGCTTGGTCTTATCTTCCGAGTTACTTTCATTGTAACCTCGATTTAGGATTCAATGAGGGCTTCGGTTACCTTTTCGGAAGCTCTTTGCATATCCACAACGATACCATCCACCATAGTGGTAAATATATTATATAGTAGCTGCACTGGAATAGCAAAAATTAAACCCCACTTAGTGGTAATCAAAGCTATTCTTATACCATCTGCAACTATGGTAGCATCAACTGCTCTGGCTTTAGCTATGGCGTCAAAAGCAACAATCATACCTGCCACAGTTCCCAAGAAACCTAACATTGGACAGAGAGTAATGGTGGAAGTCATCTCCACAAATCCCTTTTCCAAGTAAGACATTTCAATCATAGCGGCATTTTCCATATATTTCTCTACAGCTTCTATGCCATTATCAGCTTTTTCTAGTCCAGCAGCTATAACCGCAGCTACCGGTCCACGAGTTTTATTAGCTAATTCAGTTGCTTCCTTAATTTTTTTCTCTTTAATCAAAGGAATAATCTGATTTAAGAAATCATTCAGATTGATTTTAGCATACATTAGGGAGATGAATTTCCAGATACAATAGGCAAGTCCATAAATGAAAACGGCAAGAATGGGCCACATTGCCCAGCCGCCATTCAAAAATTCCTGAACTAAAGAACGTCCAAACAGAAATTCAGCTACTGACCTCAGACCGGATGATTTTTGTACGGTTTCAGTCTCAGCTGGAGCTGTCTGGTCGGTCGTAGTTGTAGTAACAACAGCTGTATCAGGAGCTGTAGCAGTTGTATTATCTTGGGCATAAGCTAAAGAAATGAGTAAGACACTCATTAGAAGCAGAAGTGGTAGTATTTTTGATATTCTGTTTCTCATTTTATTATATTTCCTCCATGGATATTACTAAAAGTTGAATGAGATACCAAGCGTTACGCCCCGGAAATCATTAATATATCCGGGGTTGCGGGTATATAAATCGTGAACGAATTTAACTTCTGGATAGACATAGCCTGTACTGGAATCAGCTAAGTCTGCTCCATCATCATACCATAATCCTGTCTTAGGATAGACGGTAAGCACATTTTTGGTTTTGAGAAGGTTTTCTACATCTAAGAAGACTTTAATATTCATCTTATTAGAGAGCATAAATCCTTTAGTTAACCGCATATTAAGTTGATGGGTAGGGTCTTTGCGTGCACTATTAACATCCAGCATCTTATCACCTAGTAATGATTGAGGTGTGTAGGGAGCACCAGAAGCAAATGACCAATTGAAATTAGCGGTGAAATCGTCTAAAGGCAAAATGTAATTAGTGAAAGGAACAAAGAATTCTTCTCCTCTTCCAATTCTAAAGGTAAAATTGATAGCAATATTATGACGTATATCCCAATCCAGAGGGAATTCTCTAAGATTAGTAGCCTCATCTTGAATAACAGTGGTAGAATTATTTCCCTGAGCCCAAGCTAAGGAATAGGCAATAGACCAGTTAGTAAAATTGGACATCATTTTTTCCAGCTGTATGTCAATACCCCGAGCAGAACCATAGTCCTCAGATATATATTTATACCAGTAGACTTGAGGTTCATTAGGGTCATATTCTTTAATTGTGCTTACATAATTATAAATATTCTTATAATAGGCAGTCATATCAAGTACATAATCATCAGAAAGTTGGTGTGATAAACCTACTTCATAAGTAACGGTAATTTGAGGTTCCAATTGAGTGTTTCCAACAGTTATTATCTGGTCAGAAATATAGGCATCAGCTGGAGTTTTAGAGGTGAATATATATTGCATCTGGGGGAGCTGATTCTGATAATTGTAAGCAAAACGCATC
>MWCN01000141.1 GCA_002070045.1 Candidatus Cloacimonetes bacterium ADurb.Bin211 | reverse complement strand
TGTAGTGGATTATTTAAAATTGGAAGAAGGAGAACAAACTACAGCAGATGGTAAATTTACCGTTATGGAAGTTGCTTGTCTGGGCTGTTGCTCTCTTTCTCCAGTGATAATGATAGACCAGCAAACTTTTGGGAAACTCACTCCCAATGCCATACCAGGGATTTTGAGTCGGTTTAAGAAAGAGGAGAAAAGATATGAGTGAGATTATAGTAAAAGTTGGTTTAGCAAGTTGTGGAAGAGCTGCTGGGGCAATGGAAGTTTATAAGAAGCTGGAAGGATATTTATCTCAAAATCCAGCCACTTTTACTTTAAGGAAAACAGGATGTATTGGTATGTGTTTTGAAGAACCGATTGTATCCTTAAGTGGCTCAGAAATAGGTGAAATCATGCTTGGAAAAGTCAATTCAGAGAATGTAATAAATCTGATTGAAGAATATATATCAGGTAAGATCCCTTCATCTAATATCATTTTATCAGATAAAGGAGAAGCACCTTTTAATGATTTACTGGCTTATCAGCAGAGAATTGTTTTGCAAAACTGTGGAAGGATTGATCCATTATCTATTGAAGATTATGAAGCTTCTGGAGGCTATCAAGCTTTGAGAAAAGCTCTTACTTTAAGTCCGGAAGAGATAATTAATGAAGTTAAGATTTCGGGTTTAAGAGGAAGAGGAGGAGCAGGTTTTCCCACTGGTCTAAAATGGTCTTTTGCTGCTTCTGCTAAGAGTGATGAAAAGTATATTATTTGCAATGCGGATGAAGGTGACCCTGGTGCTTTTATGGATCGTAGTGTTCTGGAAGGGGATCCCCATAGAGTTCTGGAAGGTATGATAATCGGTGCCTACGCTATAGGAGCAAGCAAGGGATATATCTATTGTAGAGCAGAATATCCTCTGGCTATTGAACATCTTAAAGTAGCACTCGCTTCTGCCCGGGAAAAGAATTACTTAGGTAAGAATATTCTGGGTACAGATTTCAGTTTTGAACTCTCTATCAAGGCAGGTGCCGGAGCATTTGTCTGTGGAGAAGAAACTGCACTTATGCAATCTATAGAAGGTAAACGTGGAATGCCTACTATCCGTCCGCCTTATCCGGCTGAATCAGGTCTCTGGGGAAAACCTACCAATATCAATAATGTTGAGACCTGGGCGAATATTCCCTGGATTATAAAAAATGGTGGAGAAGCTTTTAAGGGAATTGGAACAGAAAAATCTTCAGGAACAAAGGTTTTTGCCTTAGCTGGTAAGATTGCTGGAAGCGGATTAATAGAAGTACCAATGGGTATTTCTTTGCGAGATATTATCTATAAAGTCGGTGGAGGTATGAAAACCGAAAAGCCGTTCAAGGCAGTACAATTAGGTGGACCTTCCGGAGGATGTATCCCTGATTACTTACTTGATACTCCTGTTGATTACGATAGTATCACTGCTACCGGAGCTATTATGGGCTCTGGTGGTATGGTAGTTATGGATTCTGGCACCTGTATGGTAGATGTAGCACGCTATTTTCTCAATTTCACTCAGAATGAATCCTGTGGTAAATGCACTTTCTGTCGGATAGGAACAAGAAGAATGCTGGAAATATTAAATAGAATAACAGAAGGGAAAGGAGAACTGGAAGACCTGGATAGATTGGAAGAATTGGCGATAAGTATCACTAAAGGTTCACTTTGTGGATTGGGACAAACTGCACCTGACCCAGTTCTTACCACCTTAAGATACTTTAAGAATGAATATTTAGCTCATATTGTTGATAAAAAATGTCCCGCTGGTGTTTGCACAGCTCTACTGCATTATTATATTCAACCTGAAAAATGTACTGGCTGCACTCTCTGTGCCAGAATGTGTCCTGTTTCCTGTATCTCCGGAAGTTTGAGACAAGTTCATATTATAGATCAAAGCAGATGTACTCATTGTGGAGCCTGTTATAAAGCCTGTAAATTTGGTGCTGTGAACAGAGAATAGGAGAGAAAAATGATAGAAGTGATTCTAAATGGAAAGAAAATAGAAAGTGAAGCTGGGATTACTATTCTGGAACTGGCAAAAAGAAATAACATTGATATTCCAACACTTTGTAATGATGAAGAATTAAATCCTTACGGTTCTTGCTGGGTCTGTTTAGTTGAAGTCAAAGGAAGAAAAGGTTTTGTTACTTCCTGTGGCACGACTATAACTCCAGGAATGGAGATAATAACTGATAGTCAAGAAATTAGAACAGCTCGCAAAATGGCGTTGGAATTACTTGTTTCCAATCACTATGCGGATTGTGAAGCTCCTTGCAAGCTTGCCTGTCCTGCTCTGGTGGATGTTCAAAGTTATGTTTCCTTGATTGCCAATGGACAGTATCACGATGCAGTGAAAGTAATTAAAAAAACCTTACCGATGCCTCTTTCTATTGGAAGAGTCTGTCCTGCTTTTTGTGAGAAAGAATGTCGGCGTCAAATTGTGGATGAATCTATAGCCATCCGTCAATTAAAAAGGTTTGCCGCAGATGAAGATTTAAATGATGTCTGGAGCTATGTTCCGGAGAAAAAAGAATCTACAGGTAAAAAGGTTGTCATCATAGGCGCAGGTCCTTCCGGTCTCACCTGTGGATACTATCTTTCTAATCTGGGACATCAGGTTAAGGTTTTTGAATCCGCTTTAGAAGCTGGTGGCTGGCTTCGTTATGGGATTCCAGAATATAGATTGCCAAAAGACATTTTAGATAAAGAAATTGAACTGATGTGTTCTAATGGGATGGAGATTGAATATGGTATCAAACTAGGAAGAGATATTAATTTAAATGAGCTATCTCGTATTTATGATGCAGTTTACTTAGCCATCGGAGCACAAAAAGCTGTGCCTTTTCCAGTTAAGGGTTCAGACCTGGAAGGTTGTTTTTTAGGTGTAGATTTCTTGAGAGCTTTCAGCCTGGGTGAAACTCCATATTTAGGGAAAAAAGTTGCCATAGTAGGCGGTGGAAACACCGCTATTGATTGTGCCAGGACAGCTATTCGTCTGGGTTGTGATGTAACTGTTATTTATAGGCGAACCCGTCAGGAAATGCCAGCTGAACCTGAAGAAATTGCAGCAGCAGAGAAAGAAGGAGTAATTTTTCATTACTTAAGCAATCCAGTAGAATATATAGGCAATGACGGAAAATTGCAACAGGTTAAAATTGAGAAAATGGAACTGGGCGAACCCGATTCCAGTGGAAGAAGAAGGCCTGTTCCGACGGGAGAATTCTTTATTGAACCCTTTGATTCTATCATTGCTGCTATATCACAGATTCCGGAAGTGGAGATATTTGCTCAAGAAGATAATTTCATCCAGGGACAGGTTTTACCAATAAGTCGTTGGCAAACAGCTATAGTAGATGAAAAAACTATGTATACAGGTCTGGCAAATGTCTTTGCAGGAGGAGATTTTCGTAGAGGTCCTGCTACTGCCATAGAAGCTATAGCAGATGGATATTTTGCTGCAGAAGCAATAGACCGTTTCCTGAAAGGCGAAGAAATAGCAAAAGATTCATTCCGCTTTGACTCCAAAAAGGGTTATAAAGTTCAGGACATTTCTCCTAAAGAATACAAGAACTATGAAAAAATTGCTCGCGAGAAAATGCCTGAAATACCAATTGATAAAGCTAAAATTTCTTTTGAAGAAGTGGAACTTGGATTCTCTGAGCCCTCTGCAAAATTTGAAGCAGAACGTTGTCTTGAATGTGGTTGTCAGATTAATGAAACCTGTAAATTGAGAGATTATTGTACTGATTTCAAAGCGGATGCCCTGCATTATCAGGGTAGTATCAATAAATATTCCATTGATTATACTCATCCATATATACTTAGAGACCCGAATAAATGCATTGCTTGTGGTAGATGTGTACGAATCTGTGCAGAGATTCAGAGTCCAGCTGTTCTCGGTTATATTTATCGTGGGTTCTCTACTCTAATTGCCCCAGAATTTGGAGAATCCCTAACTAAGACTTCCTGTGAAAGTTGCGGTAAATGCATTGCAGTATGTCCTGTAGGAGCTCTGTTAGAAAGAAACATTAATTATAAATTGAATCCTTTAGAGAAAGAAGAAACAACACAGAATTGTGGTATTTGCGGAACTGGCTGTTTAATCCAGTGTCAAAGTCAATCCGGAGTTCCCGTTTTAATAGGAACGGATGAAGAAGAGCCTGGTTTCAATGGACGCAATCTCTGTTTTAAGGGAAGATTTGGCTGGCAAGCTTTCTATACTGAAGATAGATTAAAGAGCCCTGTGCTCAAAAGAAATGGGAAATGGGATCCTATAAGTTGGCGAGATGTCTATTCACTTATTCAAGAAAAAGTGAAAGAACTTTCCAGTTATGCTTTTGAGATTTCACCGTTAATTACTCTGGAAGAGATGCTTATAATGGAGAAAGCTGCAACAAATACTGGCTCTATGCTTTATGCTTCCCCAGATTATCATCTCTTCAGCAGTCAGTATCTACCGCTTAAGCCCACCCTTGAACCTTATAAGATATTTGATAACTTCTCAGAATATGTAGTGATAGGAGAAATAAGTCAGAACTTACGCACTCTCTTGAGATTGCAACAAAGAAAAGACAAGAAACTGACAAGTGTCATCTGTCAAAATTCTATGCCGCTGCATTTTGCAGATAGTGTTCTTTCTTCTATTTCTTATCTAAAGGGCAATAGAAATCAATTGTTTATCTATAATGTCAATCAGATAAGCGAAAAAGATATCTATGAGATTTTAAATCTGGCTGTTGCTCTGGATTCGGAACTGGGGAATGTGCTGGAAAGTTCAGATTATCCGGATTATTACGGATTACAACTTCTAAATTCAGAATGGAAGGATAGTGCTGATGCAAAATTTTTGCTTAGCTATGGTACAAAAAGCAAGAAATCATCTGATATGCAGTTTATTATAGAAATCCTTCCTTTTATAGACTCTGAAACAGGAGCAGACCTGATTTTACCACAACCTACATATTTAGAGATAGATGGCACTGCTATGGCTAATCAGGGGTACATCACGCATTTTCATAATCCAGCTAAGTCCAACTTGATTAACCAGATACTTCATCTATTTTTACAATTGGGATGGATTCCTCCTGCTGGTGGAGATATAAACTACTGGAATCAATTAGTTGAAGATAGAATTCAAAATGGTTTTATTCAGCAAAGGAACTTATATCAACCAGAGAAAATAGAACGGAACAATTTACGAGACTATGTTGTTACAGCTACTGATATTAGTAATCAGAAGATAAATATTCTTTATGAGCAAAGAAAGGAGCCGTCCTGTTTTGAGAGAAGATTGCATAAGAATAGATAAAATCAGGAGTTAATATATAATTGTAGTAGTTCTAATGCCTCGGAGAATTGATCTTGATATGCTTTTTTATCATCCAGCGAGATAGTGATTTTCAACCCCTTAGAGGCATCAATTCTCGGGACTCTCGGAGCTTTACCTGCAAAAGAAAGCACTTTATCCCTCGGAGGAAGATTTTCTGGTTTGAATTCTATGGTTAAAACATTGTGCCGAACATAGCAATTTAGTAAATCTGCCTGTTTTGCCAGAATATTGAGTTTGAAATACATCAGTAACCAGGAAGCCTTTTCTGGAAGAGGTCCAAAGCGGTCTTTCAATTCCAGCTCCAGATTTTCTATATCCTGTAAGTTTCCTAATTCGCTCAATCTACGATAGATGGTTAAGCGCTGTTCATCATCACTTATGTAATCAGGAGGGAAATATAGGTCAATTTCAGTAAAGAGTTTTCGTTGAGGTTTAGGAGTTTCAATTTGTTCAGCTATACTCTCTCCCTTTTGAACGGCAGTAATGGCATTTTCCAACATATTATTATAGAAATTGAATCCAATAGATTGGATGATACCGCTCTGCTTGGTTCCTAAGATTGTTCCTGCACCTCTAAGTTCCAGGTCTCGCAAAGCCACCTGAAATCCTGCTCCTAAATAATCATATTGAGTTAAAGTTTCTAAGCGTTTACGAGCCTCAGTAGTGGTCTTTCTTGAAATTAAAAGATAAGCATAGGCACGACGATTGGAACGCCCCACTCTTCCTCTCATCTGATAAAGTTGAGCTAAACCGAAGGTGTCTGCTCTGTCTATAATGATTGTATTGGCATTTGGAATATCAATACCATTTTCTATGATAGTAGTAGAAATGAGGACTTGATATTCCCGATTGATGAAAGCTTCCATAATATCTTCCAGTTGCTTTTCTGGCATCTGTGCATGAGTGACGGCAAATTTAACTTCCGGCATAAGCTCTCTAAGTTGTTCAGCAATGGTTTCTATGGTTTGCACACGATTATGTATAAAAAATACCTGGCCACCACGGTCAATTTCTCTTTGAATCGCTTCCCGGATGACTTCATCTTCTCTTAAAGTGATAATGGTTCTAATAGGCAATCTTTCTTTAGGTGAAGTTTGCATTAAAGATATTTCTTTCAACTTTGCCAGAGCCATATTCATTGTTCGGGGAATTGGAGTTGCACTCATATAAAGTGTGTCTACATTGGATTGCAATTTCCTCAATCTTTCTTTATGACGCACTCCAAAACGATGCTCCTCATCAATTATTAGTAGACCAAGATTCTTGAAATGTACATCTCTGGAAAGAAGACGATGAGTTCCAATGGCAATATCAACCTTTCCCAGAGCCAGATCAGCTAAATCTTCTTCTATCTGACTATTACTGCTGAAACGACTGAACATTGCTATCCGCACGGGATATTGAGCCAGTCTTTCTTTAAAAACCCGAAAATGCTGGTCTGCCAGAATAGTAGTAGGAACCAGCACAGCTACTTGATAACCAGAACAAACTGCTTTAAAAGCAGCACGAATGGCAACTTCAGTCTTGCCAAATCCGACATCTCCACATAATAACCTTTCCATAGGCATAGGACTTTCCATATCAGTTTTAATCTCTTCAATAGACCTGAGTTGGTCTTCCGTCTCTTCATAGATGAAAGATTCTTCCAGTTCTTTTTGCCAGGCAGTGTCCGCTTTATGCGCAATGCCTATACGAGAACTTCGTTCTGCATAAAGCTTCACTAAATCAGCTGCAATAAGCTCAATCTGTTCTGCTGCTTTTCGTTTTGTATGCTGCCATTTAGTTGAACCCAAACGACTTAGCTTTGGGGCTACACCTTCTTCTGCTATATATTTAGTGACCAGATCCAGCTGATAGGTTGGAACATACACCCTATCGTCACCTGCATAACGCAAAACCAGACATTCAGTGTCCTGTCCATCCAGTTTAATGATTTGCAATCCTTCAAAAACGCCGATTCCATGGTCTATATGGACAATATAATCTCCTGGTTTTAAGCTTTGATAATCTACAATTTCCTCTCCTGGAGGAAATCTTGGAGTATATCGTTTTCTTTTGTAACGATTGAAAATCTCATGGTCAGTCCACAGAGCTAAACCAGCATCTGTAATAGTAAAACCTTCATGCAAGACACCAATATAACTTTGAGGTCTACAATTATAATCTTCCAGAAGTTCCTGCATTCTTTTACTTTGACTGAGATTATCACAAAGAAGGATAGCTCTAAAATGTTCTTTTTCCATTTGATTGAGGGAAGAAGAAAGAAGCGAAAGATTACCATTAAAAGAAGGTTGAGGCTCTATTGGTGCTTTTATATTTACAGTTGTGAATGGCAGAATAAATTCACTTTGAGATAAAAAAAGAGTGGTTTGTGGCTGACAAAGTTCCATTAACTTTTCTTCGCCAGCCATAATCCCTTCTGGAGGACTTAATTTAGCTCTGGTAGTATATCTTAACTGGCGATGATATTCCAAGTGTACCTGTTCGGTTATGCGATTTAACTCTTCTTGAATATAGGGGAAATTGCTAAAAAGAATCAAGCGATTTTGAGCGTCAAAGTAATCTGCAAAAGTGCTAAGGTTATCCAGCAAAAGACTATATTGATTTTCAATGCCTTCATAAAAGCCAGTGTTCTTTATTTGCGGTAAAAGGATAGAATGAGGACTAACATCATCCAGGGAAAATTCTCGGGAAGGAAGAATTGTGTAGGATTCCACTTCTCCAGGAATAGAAAGCTGAGTATTAGTGGAAAAATAGCGCATAGAGACAATTTCATCACCAAAGAATTCAATTCTGATTGGTTTTAATTGAGGAGGACTAAAGATATCAATAATTCCTCCTCTGCGAGCTGCCTGGAAAACTTTTGTTACTTGATATTGAACATCAAATCCCATCCAGACCAGATCTTGCATTAATTTATCAGGTGAATATTCCATTTGAGGACGCAATTCCTTGATATGCCTAACGATATTTTCCAGAGGTGGTAGCATACGAAGCAAAGAACGAATAGAAATACTGTAAACAGAGGGTGAACCTTGCAAGATATGATGAATGCACATCATTCTCGTAGCACGGATAGAATAATGAGGTGAACGTTCCTCATAAGGCAATACTTCATAATCAGGAAGATAGAGAGAATTTTCCTGTCCAATAAGCGTGCAAAGGTCATCCCAGAGGTCTTCAGCCATTATATCATCCTGCGAAATAAGCAGGATATTCTTTCCGGTTTCTTTCCATAGATGTGCCGCCACCAGAGCTCTGGCACTAAGGTTGAGATGATGGATTTGAAAATGCTGCTCAGTTCCTACTATTTGATAAAGTTTTTGGAAAAAAGGAGAAGCATTAAGATTGGGACGAATTACCTCATAAAGCATTGGAGTTATTGAATTGGTTCAGGACTAACATAGCTGGCAATTATCTTGGCAAGTTTTCCAGATGAGAAAGAGATAGTTAATCGTGCTTCGGGACCGGTTCCATCTACATTTAATACTAATCCCTGTCCATATTCTGAATGCCAGACTTTTTGTCCTATATAAAATTGATTATTGATTAAAGATTTAGATTTTGTACTAACTTTTTTAACTGGTGTATGTTTAAAAGTGACAGCATCATTATATCCTCCAAAAAGGTTCGGATCAAGTTCCTGAAGAAAGATGCTGGGTTCCGTAAAATAGAAGCTATCATATTTTCTACGACATCTGGCATAACTAAGAAATAACCTACTTTTGGCTCTGGTTACACCAACATAAAGCAGTCTTCGTTCTTCCTCAATGCTATATTTGCTATTCATACTTCGTAAATGAGGAAGAAGTTCCTGTTCCAGACCAGTTAGGAAAACGCATTCAAATTCTAAGCCCTTAGCATTATGCAGGGTCATAAGATAAACCGTATCTGCAGTTTCATTAACCCTATCTATATCAGTTTGTAATGCTACAAAGGGTAAAAAATCTACCAGCAGAGGTGATTTGTCATATTCCTCTATCCATCTTTCTGAGAACTCACTCACTGAGCTAACAAATTCTATCAGATTTTCTACTCTTGAGATATCAGCTGGGTCCTGACTTTTTTTATAGTGATTAATAAGGTCCAGTGAATCAATCACTTCTTTAACTAAGTCCAAAACTGGAGTGCTTTGTGCTTTTCTATGCCAGTCTTCCAGTTTTTCTGCAAATTCTGCAATTTTCTGTCTAATACCTGATTGAATAGTTTGAACAGCCTGAACATTTTGCAAAGCTTGATAAAGCGATATATGAGTATGAGAAGCGTATTCCACTAATCGGCTGATGGAAATAGGACCAATACCTCTGGGAGGTTCATTTATAATTCTTAGCAAACTGTTAGTATCGGAAGGATTGGCAAGCACATTGAGATAAGCCAGTAAATCTCTAATTTCTTTTCTCTGATAGAAATGCACGCTTCCGACAATGGTATATGGTATATTGTGTTGAAGACAGGTATACTCAAAAATCCTGGATTGAGCATTAGTGCGATACAAAACTGCCATTTCCCGAAAAGGAATGCCTTCTTGATGCAATTGCAAAATCAGGTCTGCAGTCTTGTTTGCCTCTTCCATATCATCATTATAAACAAAGAGTCCAGGTTTGTAGCCTTCTCCCAGTTTAGACCAGAGAGTTTTGTTGTGACGATGGCGATTGTTTAAAATTATGGCATTTGCCAGTTCAAGAATATGGCTGGTGCTTCTATAGTTTTGTTCCAATCGGATAGTTATGGCATTGATATAATCCTTTTCAAATTCAAGGATATTACGAATAGTAGCTCCCCGGAAACTATAAATAGCCTGATCATCATCACCTACTACACATATTCTCTGGTGTTCAGCAGCAATTTGATGCACTATTTCAAATTGAGCATAATTGGTATCCTGATACTCATCAATCATCACATACTGGAATTGTTGTTGATATTTTTTTCGCACTAATTCATTATTTTGGAGTAGTTTTGCAGTATACAGGAGCAGGTCATCAAAATCTAAGGCATTATTCAGCAAGAGGTTTTGCTGATAATAAGTATATATTTTGGGGACCATCCGATCAAATGTATAGGTTTCCATAGAGATTTCAAGATTATATTCATTTAAATCTTCAGGCAAAAGAAGCCTGTTTTTATATGTGCTGATACGATTCAAAACCATTTTAAGAGGGAAGCGTTCTCTATCCAGATTGTGTTCTTTATATATCTTTTTTAAAAGGGATAATTGATCGTCCTCATCATAGATAGTAAAGTTTCGGTTAAAAGGTAGGAAGGTTATTTCATTCCTTAAAATTTGAGTGCAAATATGGTGAAAGGTTCCAACCCATAAATAGCGTACAGAAAACCCCAAAATATTTTGTAATCTTTCCTGCAATTCTTTAGCCGCTTTATTGGTGAAAGTGACCATAAGAATATTCTGGGGAGATACTTTTTTCTCTTTTATGAGCCAGGCACAACGATAAATTAAGGAACGAGTTTTCCCACTACCTGCTCCAGCTAAAACAAGGAGAGGTCTTTCGGTTTCCAGCACAACCTGGAGCTGCTGTTCATTCAGCTCCTGTTTAAAGTCCGTTTGCATAGATGGTTATCTAAAGAGGAACACGCACAAAACGTGCTTCACTAAGTCTGCCCTCTAATCTTCCTATATATTGTTGAGTATTGATGTCATAAATATCTTTGTAGCCAGAAACTCTGTACCAGTAATCTCCTGGTAAAACAGAATGCCAGGCTTCCGAACCATGATTACAGACATTGGTAAAAACGGTATCTACACAGGTGTAATTAGCTGAGTAGGCTAAACCACGATAAACTTTATATCCGTCAGTATTTTCTGGATTATTAGCAGTCCATTGAATAATCACATACTTATGAGTTGCTCCAGGAGGAGAAGCTGTGCAAGAAACATCACGCACTTCATCTGGGACTATAACATCAGGATTGCCTACGGGGTCCAGAGGATTATTTCTCTGTATACAGGATCCCAGTAAAAGAGTAATAAGAATCAAGATAATTATTTTGAGTTTCATTATAATATCCTAAAATTGTAATCGGATTCCAACAGGTGTCAAGGAAACAGTTTTTTGGCTATATTTTTCTAAAATCTCTTGCCATACCTGAGCGTTGTAATCCTCGGTAGTCTGGATAGCATCAAAGATATTATAAGCCCAGATAACTCCTCCTAATCCCATAAAGAGGATTGAGTAAAATCGCTGGTCTTGAGCCTTATCAAAATAATCCTCTATTTGTTCAATTTGATTAGCTTGCATATATTTATTATAGTAATAATTACTCTTATCATAAAAGTAAATTGAGACACCCAGAGAGAGCACTTCTGTGCCCAATATAACAGAACCCTTTAGATTATCTTTACAGGATAATTGTCCCCAACCTGGAACTACAACAGATTTAAGAACCGTGGATCGAAGCGGATTAGATTGTATTTCGTAAATCTGGAGTAATTGTTGACGTTGCAATAAATCTTCACGATAGCGAAGGCGATCCTTCCAATCCTGCCATCCGTATTTAGTAGTATCAGCAAAGACATTAATATCAAATTGAGTCTGAGCAGTAATCATAACCGTTATAAATAGTAAAAGAGATATTAGAATAAATTTGCGCATCATTACTCCATTGTCTTTTCTGAAAGCTTATTCAAGGGGGTCAGACTTCCATCTCTAAGATTGACTAACCATACATAATAATAAGAAACAGTGGGAGTTATCAAATCATAACGTGCTTCATATTTAAGGGGATTGGAGGTAATCATAATCTTCCAGCCAGTGTCATATACTTCAGAAGGATCAAACATCTTTAGCAGTTCCAGCTTCTGTTTTTGTATGCGAGTGTTTATAATTCCCCCTTTATACTTATTAATAATGCGTTTAGTGAAAGCAATGGGGTCAGCTTGAGCCTCAATTAGGTTTTGCATTTGAGTAATTTTTGTGGCAAATTCAGGACGGCTATCCAGACTATTTGCCTGTCTATACAATCTGAGAGCTTCGCTATACTTACCAGCGAGTTCTGCTTTTTCTGCTTGAGCATAGAGTTCATTAGCTCGAGCCACATTTTCTTTAATAGTATTCAAACGAGCAATAGCCTGTTTAGCAGGGGGATAATCAGGTATAATATCAAATGCTTTTTGATAATGGATTAAGGCATTATCGTAATCCCGTAGTCTAACTAATTCATCACCTTTTTGCACAAAAAGGGAAGCCATCTGTTCTATGTGCTTTTCAACCTCCCCTTTTCTGGAAGGGTCATACTGAATAGCAATGCGGAAAAGTCGTTCTGCCTCTAAATAGTTTTGCTGTTTTAAAGAGTCCTCTGCTTGTCCCATATAGGCTTCACAAATCATATTATTAATAGTTTGAGGGTCTCCAACGGGATATTTTTGCAATTCAAAAAGAATATGTAATGCATCACTATAATATCCAGATGAATAAAGACGTCTTGCATAATCCAAACGGAAGGGGACAATTTTTTCAATCTGCTTACGAGTAGCCACCTCATATACATTATTGGGATAATTATTGTATAGAGTCATATAATCTTGCCAGGCTAGTTCATAATTTATGAAGGTATCCAGAAGAAAGCCAATTCTTCTACTTAGCATTTCTGGGGTGAGTTCGGATTGAGGAATTTCTCGTAAAATAGTATTGACCAGATTGAACGAAAGTTCCAGATTTCCTTCCTCTAATGCTTTATCAGCAAGTTTCTTGTATACATTTGCTAAAGCCTTATCCGCTTCTTCTGAATTAGCGAGTTTAAGAAACTTTATACTCAAATCCCAATTTTCCACTTGAATAGCTCTTAATCCCAATTCGTAATAACATTGACTTCTGAGAATTTCACCGCGAGTTATAAGAGCTCCATTTTTTCCAGTTTGAATATAGTTATCCAGTTCTTGAATAGCAGCAGCGTAACGCTGATTTTTATAGTGGTCCTCTGCACTACTCAGTTGATTAATTTCACAGGCAGAAATAATCAATAAACTTAAGCTTAAAAGAATCAGTATAATGTGTTGATATTTCATATAAGGTAAGTAATGTCTTCTTGAGCAAATTCAAACATATCTATTGGATTTTCAAACAGGAAAGCCTGTAATTTAGGAGAAATACTATGCGTTAATAGCACCCTTTTAATGCCGGAATATTGCAGTCTTATTATTTGGTCAGCCTCAGGATGTTGGGCATCAATGATAACGGTATGGCAGTCCCGGATAAGGAATTGGACGCTATCCACTTTATTAATATCCGAGGTATAAGCGAGAGAGCCTTCAGGACCTGAAATGCGGAATGCATAGGAATGTAATAGATTCGGG
>MWCN01000140.1 GCA_002070045.1 Candidatus Cloacimonetes bacterium ADurb.Bin211 | reverse complement strand
TCTAACCAGATGTCTATCCAGAGCAGCAAGCATAGTTAAAGGTTTCATAGTGGAGCCGGGTTCAAAAAGAAAACTAACGGGAATGTTAGCTCTGACTCTAACTTCTGCAGGATCAAGGTTCTTATCATCGGGTGAAACTCCTGCCATAGCTAAAATCCTGCCTGTATTAGGGTCCATAATTACAGCTCCGGCATTTTTTGCTCCATATTTAGTCAAACCTTCATATAGCGCATTTTCAACTACTGCCTGAATGTTAGCATCAATAGTCAAATGTAAATTATAACCATCTTTTTCTGGCTTTTCATGAAGATTAGGATAGGGCATCCGACGATGTTTTGCATCATAAACTACTTCTCTCCAGCCATATTCTCCCGCTAAATATTTATTATAAGTGGATTCTAAACCACAAATACCATTGAGTTGATAAATAGAACGACTTTGAGTTTCCACATCATATCCATCAGATACTGCTCTCACAGAACCTAATAATCTTGCTGCAAGTAATTCCTGAGAATAAATGCGTTTCATAGAAGCAAAACTATAAGTCAATCCAGGTAATTTATTTTTTTCAAACTCTCTGATTATTCTTTCCAGCTCCATTTCACGGACTTTATTGGTAATCTGAACGGGGGTCAATTTATCATTAAGAGTTAATCTTTGTAAAACCTGTTTTTGTGTTATACTACAATTTTTATCTATAGCCCGACTGATGATATTGTAAGCTTCAGTGAGAGAGATATCTTTTTCTTTTGCCCAGAGTGAAACTGCTTTACGGTCAATATCAATCTGGTAGAAATTTATAGAACTGACCAGTAGATTGCCATTTGCATCGTAAATAGAACCACGAGTGGGAATTAAAATTTCTTTATAAGGAGTATAACGAATGCGTCGTTCATCAGCTAAATGAAATGGGTCTAAAATTTGAAGAATAAAAAGATAACTTGACCACAATAGGGTCAAAAACCCAAAAACAAAAACCAGAATTTTATGCCTGGAATGCATGTTTTAATCAAGCTGAATATTAACTTCTCGTGCTTGTGCTTTAGTTGTAAATAAATCAATTATACAATAATTGGTTTTATCCTCAGTATTTGTTGGTTCATGAACATAGATAATTTTGCCCTGTTCTTCCTGTGGATTTAAATGGTCTAATTCCACTCGTACCAAACTGGCAATATTTTTACCGCTACACAGGTCATTGCGTTCCACTATCAGTTCAGTGTTGATATTCTTTTCTGCTGCAACTTGTTTTTCCAATTTTGCCAGCTCTCTTGTTTGTCCAACAATCTGATGGGCATTCCAGAAATTAATAAAGATTATGGTCAGTAATAAAAGCAAGAAGATACAAAATCTAGCTCGCATAGTTCCCCCTAAATTTTTTCTGCCGCTCGCAATTTAACACTGCGAGAATGTGGATTATTTTTTATCTCTTCAGTTTCTGCTGGAAGAGGTTTTCTGGTTAATAGCTGAAGTTTACCCTTATTATTATTTCCCAGATAGGACAGTTCAGAAGACATTTTTTCTCCTTCAGCTGCAGTACGAAAAACATTTTTTACGATTCTATCTTCTAAAGAATGATAGCTTAAAACAACAATTCTTCCCCCAGGTTGAAGAATATTAATGGCATCTTTTAGTGCTTGTTCTAAAATTTCCAATTCATTATTTATATAAATACGCAATGCTTGAAAAATTCTTACTTTTGTCTTTAGAGAAGCCTTCGTTCCTTTACCTGCTACCGATTCTATCACTTTAACCAGGTCACCTGTGGTTTTCAAAGGATGTTGTTCTCTAACTGTAACAATCTTTGTAGCTATACGAGAAGCATTCAGCTCTTCTCCATAATCCCGAAAAATCTTGGTTAATTCTCTCTGACTGAGCTCATTTAAAACGGTTTCAGCAGTTAATTCTGAGTCTTGATCCATCCGCATATCCAGAGGAGCATCTAGTTCAAAACTAAATCCGCGTTCAGGTGTTTCTAATTGATGAGAGGACACACCCAGATCAAAAAGAATACCATTGATGGTTTTAATCTGACGGAAAGCCAGTTCTGTTCTTAAACGAGAGAAGTTTGCCTGAATTAATTCCACTCTATCTTGATAAGGAAATAAAGTTAGCTGAGCTTCCTGCAATGCTTCAGCATCCTGGTCAAAACCGATTAAATGGATGTCTGGACAACTCTTAAGTAAGCCTAAACTGTGACCTCCTCCTCCAATAGTGGCGTCAACATAAATTCCACCAGGTTTTGGTGCGATAAAGTTTATGCACTGTTGTAGCATTACAGGAGTGTGGTATTTACTCATAGTCCGGTTATTTGATAAATATTAGTGTCGTATTCTTTTAAATTAGCTTCCAGATTTTGAGTTCTTAAACGATAATAATCTTCAGGATTCCAGAGAGTAATATAGTGCATTTCTCCTTTAACGATTACACTATCTTTAATTCCAGCTTCAGTTAATTGTTTTTCTGGAATCCGTATTCTACCTGGTCCTTCAAGTTCTGCTTCGGTTACAGCACAGTCAATTAATCTAGTGCGAAAACGACGCTGAATTTCATCTCCTTTAGCCAAAGCATCAAGAGTAGCAAACCAGGAATCAAGTGGATATAAGGCTATAGAATTGAGAGGTCCTACTGTTATAACAACGGTTCTATTTGCTTCTTCTGCGAATTTACGCTTGAAAGCAGCCGGTATTATGACCCGATTGTTATGAACAGCATTTTCTGAATAACCAATAAATGGTCCTGACATCTTTCATACCTTCTTTAAGTTCCTTATCTTTCTTTTTTTAAGAGTATTAACACGCTATCAATGACCTTCTGAACTCAATTCAGGAAGTCGTTTTGACTTTTTTTGACTTTTTTTGACATCCAATGATGCTTGTATGACATAATGGATTTCCTGTCAAGTAAAAAATGCATCTTTTTGGAAAATTATCACTTTTTATGCAAAATTATTTTTGGATAAGGGTTGAAATCAGGACTACAAATTGATGATTTATTGCCTTTCTAACCGCTTTGGAAGCTTTATTTTGTTACCTTTGAAAAACAATATATTTTTCTTCTAAAAGAATTATAGTTTTGATTTATTTTTTTTAGGATAATTATCCTGAATTGAGTTTGTAATTATTTTATAAAATATCTTTTCTTCTGTATAATTTCTATCTTTTTAGCGGAAAGAAATTCAATACAATATTTCTACTTTCTGTCCCATTTATGTCCAGCTTATGTCCAGCTTATGTCCAACTTATGTCCGGATTGGTCATAAGTTTATCATAACTTGAATATAAATTAGGCAATTGTAATATATCAAAAGGAATCAGAGATTAGTTGTTAAAAAATTCGTGTGCTTTTATTTTTTTGAGATATCCAACACCCTGGTATATTTTTTAAGAAAGCGTACCATTATCCAGGTAAAGACGGCTATTCCCACCAGTATTATCCAGTGCAAATCCAGGTCAATTTTATGTTTAATTAACCAGTCTCCATACAACTCCAGGGCAAACATAGAGAGTAATAATGCAGCAAATCCATTATATTCATTTTTTAGGGCTTTTTTCCAGTTGAAATTATGAGCTGGAGGATAATAATTATTGAATTTAGGTATGAAAGCAGGAGTTTTCTTTGCCCATACAATAAAGTCATTTCCGAACTTTCTTTTCAGAAAAGCTTCCTCGGCATAAATGATTCTTTCATAATATAATACAAATAAAAGAATATATATCAAAATCAACCATAAATGGCGTGTAAACAAAACAATTCCCAAAATCATCAAGAAATTACCCAGATATAGTGGATGTCTTACTAAAGAATACATACCGGTAGTATTCAAAGTATCAGCTATTTGACTTCTCGTATTCCTCCCAGAAGTCCTAGAAGGTGTGCATCCAACTGTCCAGACTCGTATACTTAATCCAAAAAAACTGATTAAAAGGCAGATTAATTCCCAGATGTTATCACTTTCTTCAGAATTATTTAGATAATGATATTGTTCCATTGCTAAAAGGAAAAGCGGAATTAATACCAGAGGTAAATAGCTTCTCCAGCGAAATAGCCAGTTTCCTGTTTTTTCAAATTCTTCCTGTATTTCCATACAAACTCCAGCAACCAAAGAAATGAATAAGGCTAAAATTATCTTTTAACGAGAATCCTTTCTTAGGAATCTATTTTAAAACCATAAAGAAGGAAATTTATATGTTGTCCAGACAAATTTACAACTTATTATAAACATAATTCCTTTACATATTGGGAATATATATAAAGCTACATACAATTATTTAATATCTTAGCAGGATAAACGGTAGTTAATAAGTCTATTAAAAAAATATAATAGATATTCCTAAATATTGTTTTATTCCCGGATTATTCCTGCCTTAGATTGATCTTAACACATTATCGGTTATAAAGATATCGCTGAGTCATTCTCTCTTTGTTTTGAAAGGTAAAATAAGGCAGTTGACAAAATATTATCATTTAACATATGGTAACTTTAAAATATTAACAAATTCTGATATCTACTTCTTATGGTCAATGAATAATTACTTCTAATTGGAGAATAAATAATTAATTAATAAAAAACCTGAGGAGGTTAGAATGAAAGGTAAAATATGGTATATAGCCTTCCTTTTACTGTTGCCCACTTTGATATTAGCTGAAGATGACATCAGTTGGGAAGCTATCAATCCTGGTGAGATGGATTTTCCCCGAGCCAGTGTGGATAATTTATTCACACCCTTAGTTAATCCTTCATTATTAGGCACTGGTCATTCCAGCGGTTTAGGATGGGCTCATACTTTTAGTGATGAAGCATTTCGTAATCATTACTGGTTTTTTGCTAATCTTGGAGATTTCAGTTACAGTTATGAATACGACCGGGACCCTATCCTGGATAAGAGTTTTAATTACCATACTTTAGCCACAGGAGGTGAACTTTTCCCTCGTCATATTCTTCCCAATCTTTATGGTGGTTTGAATTATCGCTGGAAAAATAATAAATTCAATGAGGGAGCTTTTCGCACTGCCTTCACCTATAGGCCAAATGCTCTTGCATCTATTGCTTTCAACTGGGATAATCCTCATAAAGATTCTCCTGCCTATCATAGTTCAGTTGCACTTCGTCCTTTTGCATTTGTCCCTTCCATCAAAGATTATCGTTTAGAATTATCTGCTGATATTGATTACAATAAGAAGGATGGAGAATATAAATTTAATGAACCAGTGATTGGATTGAACACTCAGATAGTAGATGGTATAAAGCTTGGAGCTTCATATAATCTTGATACAGAAACTACCTGGTTAAACTTTAGTTTGAATGTTGGGAATGTATCCTTAGGTTCTACAGGTGTAGTTAATTCAGATGATTATATAGCTGTGCCTTATATTCATCTTACGGAAAAATCTTTTCCTCCTTTTCTTGGCATTAAGGATAAAAAATGGTATTCTATGAAGCTTGAAGGTCCGATTCAAACCTATAAATCACCGAAATTTGTAATCAATAAGATAAGAATTTATGAAGATAAAGTCAAGAGTATAGAGGAAGTAAAAGATTTGCTTAAACAGGCAAAAGAAGACCCTGCTATTGAAGGAATACTTTTGCAGAATCCTGCTTCTACGGGTTCCTTTGCTTTACAACAGGAATTCACTGATGCTATCAAAGACTTTAAAGAAAGTGGTAAAAAGGTGGTCTTTTATTATGATAATATTGCTGGTGGCAATTATATCTTTGCTTCTTCCGTAGCAGATGCCATCTATCTCAATCCTATGGGAATGGTGGATTTAAGGGGCTTATCTATAACCAGTCCCTATTTTAAAGAATTGCTTGATAGTCTGGGAATAGATGTGCTAAATTTCCGCAGTCATAAATATAAAGATGCAGGAAATATGTTTTCTGAAACAGAAATGACAGAAGCAGAAAGAGAAGCTTATGATTCCTTACTGCAAAGCATATATGAGCAGATTCTTATCACCATTCAGGAAGGAAGAGGTTCCAAACTCAAATTCTCAGTAGAAGAAACAATTGATAATGGACCTTATTTTGAAGCTCAGAATGCTCTGAATGCAGGATTGATTGATGGTATCATCTTTGCTGACGAACTCAATGGCATATTGAAACAACAATTTGGTTTTAGTGCTCAAGAAAAAGAATTAACTGATTATGTGGATTACACCTGGAGCTATCCGAAAGAAACACCCATAGCAGTTATTTATGCCTGTGGAAATATTGTTATGGGGAAAGGAACTCCCGGAACTAAGATAGCAGCTGAAACTACAGTAGATTTAATTCGTAAAGCCAGACAAGACCCTAAATATAAAGGTATTATTTTAAGAGTAGATAGCGGTGGTGGTTCAGCTCAAGCTTCAGATATGATTTTACGTGAACTGGAACTTGCCCAAACAGTTAATAAAAAACCAGTAGTGGTCTCTATGTCTGGAACTGCTGCTTCTGGTGGTTACTACATTTCCTGTGGTGCAGACCGTATTATTGCTGAACCTTCCACGATAACTGGTTCTATCGGAGTTATTGGTATTGTGTTTACTTATCCACGTCTCTATGATAAAATAGGTATAAATTGGTCTACTGTCAAAAAAGGTGCTCATGCAGATTTTGGGGCTACTTATCGTGATTGGACAGATGAAGAAAAACAAATCTTAAATAATACTATTGAATCTACCTATGACCGTTTTATAGGTGTGGTGGCTTCTGGAAGAAAGAATCTTACCCGGGAACAGGTTGATGCTGTTGCTCAAGGAAGAGTCTGGACAGGCGCTCAGGCAAAAGAAAATGGATTGATTGATGATTTAGGAGGTCTGGATAAAGCTCTACAGCATATGCAAGAATTAACAAAGGCTAGAGGAAAGCTGATTCTGGAAGATGCTACTACTTCAAAGACTGGTTTCTCTATGAATCTGAATTTTAATATTGGTGGATTAATGACTAATAATAAAATTACTCCAGACCCATTTGCCAGTAAATATAAAGAATTATATGAGAAGTGGAGTGATTATCAGAATGAATCAGTGCTGATGCTCTGTCCTGTATCTCTTAACGAGATGAAATTTTAAATTAGGAATCTGACAATTAAACTCTTTTCTGTGCCACCAGGATTATTCCTGTGCCAGATGAATGATGAGTGTATAAATCAAATTGCATCATCAGCTCTGCCAGAGGTAAGATTAAAAGATAATAAAAAGGTAAAACTATTAGTAATAACTTACTTTTAGAAAAAATTCCAAGGGGAAGTCTGATAAGCAAACGCCAGGACAGACTTCCCCAAAAACCATAACTATATATACTCTTCAAAATCTTAAATCCACAAAGCTGAACCTTATCTTCCAATTCTTTCTTATTATAGCCAGGACGAATATGCTCTTCCGTAAATTTTGCTGCTTCATTCCTATCTGAAGGAGTGGAAATTATAAGTATCCCTTCATCTGCCATTCCATTATAAAAGTTCTTCAGGACTGTTATATCATCCTGAATATGTTCTAAAATATCTATAGCTGTAACTAAATGATATTTATTTTCAGGAGTAAAAGTCTGAAGGTCAGCGGTTTTCCAGAAAAAACGACCAGGGAAAATCTGAGAAGCATATTCAGAAAAATCTTGCAGATAATCACCTCTAATATCGGTAGCAAAAACTTTTGCATATGGGTATTTTCTCAAGACAAACCAGGAATATTGACAGAAACCTGCTCCCGCATCATAATAAAGGAATCTATCTACTGGTTTGAAAAAATAGCTAATTTCTCTTTTTACATAGCGTTGACGAAGCAATAGAAGGTCTAACAGGCAATAATACTTTGTCCTAAGAGAAGGGAAAATCCTTATAAGATTCGCCACTTTATCTTTCAAAGGTTCATATTCCATAACATTTCCTTTTTATGTGTCTATTTATCAAAAAAGCTGAAAGTATTAAGTTAAAAAATCATTGACGATTTTAATGTCATAAGAATTAAGTCAACCTAAAAGAAAATATGATAGTAAAAAATATAAATAGCATTAAGCACTTTAACCTACATTTGCATACTAATGTATCTGATGGAAGACTCACTCCTGAAGAAGTGGTAAATCGCGCTAATGAAATAGGACTTGATTTAATTTCCATTACTGACCATGATAATGCAGATGCCTACAATCTCTTACCAAAAGAGATAGCACCTCTAAGAATCATTCCAGGTATAGAGATTAGTTCACTTTATCAGGGTTCCGATGTTCATATTCTCGGTTTAGGTCTTAATCTCCATTCTCAAAGTCTTCTGGATATGATAGAAATGTATCTGGTAGGGCGCAAAGAAAGAGCTATTAAGATGATACATAAATTAGCTGAACTTGGAATGCCTATTAGTTTAGATGAAGTAGTGGCAATTTCCGGAAGTCGTGGTCTAATAGTTCGTCCACATATAGCTCAGGTTCTTCTAAATCATGGCTATGTTCATTCTAAAAGTGAAGCTTTTGAAAAATATATTGGTGATAATGGTCCAGCATATGTACATAAGCCAGAATTTTCTACTCAGGAAGCCATAGAAGTGATACATAAAGCGGATGGTTTTGCTATTATTGCTCATCCTGGTGATTTAGCTCATCCAGCCTATGTGAATGATATCATTAAAATGGGAATTGATGGTCTGGAAGTATGGCATCCTGACCATAATTTAGGTCAGATAGCCCATTTCACAGATTTATGTAAGAATCTGGGATTATATATGACAGGTGGCAGTGATTTTCATGGTGATAATGAAAGATATAATCTTTTTGAGGAAGTTCCTGCCAGTGAAGTTATTCTGGAAAGCGTAAATAAGCTCTGGAGAGAATATAAATGCAGAATAAACTGAATATTCAATCCGTTCAAGGTAGAATGCCAGTTAAATATAGTGTGAAAACAGTAAATAGAATATTAGGCATTATATTTCAGGCATTTATTCTCTTTTGTTGTTTACTGATATTGTTTACCTCTCTGAATAAAAGCACTTCTATCTGGTTAAAAATTATTCCTCTGGTGGTACTTTTTGTTGCACTGGATAACCTTTTGCGTCATTTAACTACGCTAAATAGTTTGGTTTTTACACCTGATTACATTTGTTTAAAATATTTATTACTACCTTCTGTGCAAATTCCTTATGATAGCATTTCCAAATTGGAGTTGCGGAAAGATATAACTTATAATGTAT
>MWCN01000139.1 GCA_002070045.1 Candidatus Cloacimonetes bacterium ADurb.Bin211 | reverse complement strand
GCTGTTAGTGTTAATGTTGGTGGACAGATAGCTTCAGTTATAGCAGGTGGATTGATTTTAGCCTTATTGGGGAATATATGAATATAGAATTTGACCTTCTCTTAGACCAGGCTAAAAGTGCATCTGAAAAAGCCTATGCACCTTATTCTGGTTATAAAGTTGGAGCTGCTTTACTCTGTACTGATGGAACTGTCTTTACTGGTTGCAATGTGGAAAATGCCTCCTATTCTTTAACGATATGTGCGGAACGTAATGCGGTTTTTCAAGCTGTAGCTGCAGGACATAGAGAATTCTTAGCTCTGGCTATTTATGTGGATGGCGAAGTGTTGTTTCCACCTTGTGGAGCTTGTCGTCAGGTGCTGGCTGAATTTAATCCAAATCTCCAGATTCTTTATGCAAATCATTTAGGTAGTATTCTCAGCGATCTGGACACTTTGTTACCTCAAGCTTTTACCCTGTCGGAGATATGAATCTTCAATACCCTCAATTAATCAATTGTCAGGTGTGCCCACAAAATTGTGGGGTCAACCGTTATGAAACAACTGGTTTCTGTAAAGCAGGCTTTAACCTGAAGATAAATCTTGCTCAATTGCATCATGGAGAAGAACCTGTTTTCAGTGGTTCTAATGGAAGCGGAACCATATTTTTCTCATATTGCAATCTGCGTTGTGTCTTTTGTCAGAATTATTCCATATCCCATTTAGGCTGGGGAACTTATTATAATGAGGAAGACTGTGCTCAAATAATGTTAAAATTACAGGAAGCAGGGGCTCATAATATAAATCTTGTTTCTCCAACTCAATATACACCCCAATTAGTGAAAACTATAACCATAGCTCGTGAAAATGGATTAAGTATCCCTGTACTCTGGAATAGTAATGGCTATGAAAATGTTTTCACTCTTCAATCTCTTGCTGGATTAGTAGATATCTATCTTCCAGATTTCAAGTATGCTCATAGCTTCTACAGTAAGAAATATTCTTCGGCAAAAGATTATCCTGAAATAGCTATCCGGGCATTAGAGGAAATGTTCAGACAGGTAGGTCATCTTCAGCTTGATTCTGAGGGAATTGCTAAAAAGGGTATATTGGTTCGTCATCTGGTGCTTCCCAATCATTTGTCTGGCACTAAAAAAGTGCTTTATATTTTATATGAACATTTTGGACCTGAGCTTGCCTTAAGTCTTATGGCACAATATTATCCTACGGGTAAAGCAAATGAATTTCCAGAGCTTAACCGAAGTTTGAAAAAAGAAGAATATGAGGAAGCAGTAGAAACTGCTGAGGCTCTTGGTTTTAAAACTCTCTATCTTCAAAAGATTTACAGCTCTCCAGAATGGACACCTGATTTTCAACCTCACAATGAGGTTTTTAATGAAAGGAACTTACATTTTCAAGGGAAAAAGAAATGACTAAACTTAAATATATCCTTCTTCTATTATCTATTCTAGGCATTTGTTATTTATATGCTGATATACCACTTGTTCTAACTCCCGATGGGATTCAAAAGACTCTGCCAGTTGTAAAATTGGAAGAGAAAGATTATGTTTCACTGGATGAAATAAATGCCCGCCTTTGTTCAATTTATAAAGTTGAATATAGTGAATATACTGATTTTAGAGTGATGTTTTTCTTCTATGGAGAACAGTTCATATTTCTACTCAATTCTCCTTTTTACACTTTTAAACAAAGCGTTTTCAATATGCAATATCCTCTACTCCAGGTTGGTGCTAATTATTATGTTCCCACTACTTTTATTATGGATAATCTTCCCTTACATTTTCCTGGACAGATTCAGAATAAAAAGGGCACCCTTTATCTACCTCAACCTAAAGATAAAAGTGTAAAAAGAATTGTGATTGATCCTGGACATGGAGGAAAGGATCCTGGTGCCGTAGGACCAAATGGCACTCGTGAATCAATGATAAATCTTAATGTTGCTTTAAGATTGAAGCACTTGTTGGAACAGGAACTCGGTCTGGAAGTTTTAATGACCAGAACAGATGACCGTTTTGTTTCTCTAGGTGATAGGACAAAGTTTGCCAATGACAATAAAGCCGACCTCTTTATCAGCATTCATACTAATGCTTCTCGTACTAATGGTGCACAAGGAATAGAAACCTACTATCTTTCTACTAAATCTACCACTGAAAGTAGAGCTGTAGAGGCTCTGGAAAATAGTGTAGTAGAACTATATGAAGGTGCTGGAGCGAAACAAAAATATGAAGCTCTGGATTTTATCTTAATGGATATGCTTCAAACTGAACATCTGGAACATAGTAATGATTTAGCAACTCTCGTTCAACATAATCTGGTCGCAGGTGTTCAAGCCAAAAATAGAGGTGTGAAGCAAGCTAATTTTTATGTTCTTAGAGGCGCTTTTATGCCTGCTATATTGATTGAGATGGGTTTTATTTCCAATCCTGAAGAAGAAGCCTTGCTCGCTAATCCACAATATCAGGACCGCCTAGCTCAAGCTATCTTTGAAAGTATAAAACGCTTCAAATATAATTATGACCGCATCCGCTTAACTTCTTAATCTCTTTATTATGTCTCTAAAGATTAACGCTATACAACCACGAAGCCTTGCCAGTAAAGCAGGGATAAAAAAAGGAGACACTATTATCAGTATCAATTCAATGCCTATTAATGATTTCTTTGACCTGGAATACTATTCCAATGATTATCAATTGGATTTTGAATTGCTGGATGCTGATGGTAAACCAAAATTTATCTCTATAGAGAGGTTAAACGGAAAGTCTTTAGGCATTGAGCCTGAACCTCATAATGTTCGCACCTGTCATAATCATTGTATTTTCTGTTTTGTTGACCAGATGCCTCCTAATATGAGATCATCGCTCTATGTTAAAGATGATGACTATCTTTTTTCTTATGTTTTTGGAAATTATATCACGCTGAATAATCTTGAACCAGCAGACATTAAACGCATAGTGAATCAGCATATAAGCCCCTTATATGTTTCCGTGCATACTACAAATCCAGTTTTACGCCAGCAAATGATGCGCTATAAAGATAATTATGATATAGTCAAAGACCTGAGAGAACTCAGTCAAAAAGGCATTGAATTTCATTTGCAGATTGTTGCCGTTCCTGGTTATAACTGTGGAGAACAACTGGATAAGACCCTGGATACTTTACTAAATGAATCTATTGCTGCTTTATCTATTGGAATCGTTCCGGTAGGTTTAACTGGATTTAGAGAGCATTTAATTCCCCTTTCTCCCTTTAACTCAGATTTAGCCTTAGAGACCTTGAAAATAATAGATAAGTATAGAGAAAAATCTCCCATCGTTTATGGAGCAGATGAGCTCTTTCTTCTTTCTGAAATGCCCATTCCTGAAGCTGAATATTATGGAGATTTCCCTCAACTGGAAAATGGCATTGGAATGCTGCGTTTAACAATGATGAACTACCAGAAGAAGTGTAAAAGCTTTACCAGAGAACTGGATAAAGCAGGGGGAAACTTCTTAATACTGACCTCTGTTCTTGCTAATTCTATTCTTGAAGAGATTGCTAATGACCTCAATACTCGTCTCAAGCAAGCAAAGGTAAAGGTCCAGGCTATCAGGAACAATTTTTTTGGTGGTAATGTGGGGGTAAGTGGATTACTTACTGCTTCGGATATTCTGAATCAAGTTAAACCTCTTTCTCAGGAAAGTATCATTATGTCTGAAAATATTTTTAATACTGATGGTTTAACTCTGGATGCCGTATCTCAACTGGAGCTTCGCAATAAATTACAGGTCCCGATTCTTATAGTTGACCCCTATTTTGAAGATTGGGAATGGATTTAAAAACCTATGTATGCTAAGAACTTAAATACGATAAATTATAACGAAAGAATAATAACTCTTTGGAAAGGATGTTTCCTATGAAAAAGTGCGGTATAATAATATGTCTTATAAGTCTACTTCTGGTTTCCTGTATGAGTGAAGAGGATAAACTGGAAAAGGCAAATAAGAATCTTGGATCTAAAAAGAATCCTATCAAGATGTATTTTGTCCCTTCTATGGAAGCTTCTACCATCGTTACTAATGGTGAAGCAATTGCAAAATGGCTGGAAAAAGAGACCGGTTATCATTTTAAGGTTGCTGTACCAACCAGTTATGCTGCAGTAATAGAAGCTCTTGGTACTTATCAAGCAGATATTGCCTGGCTCCCTACTTTTGCCTATATTTTAGCAAAAGAAAAATATGATGTCCAGGTGAAATTTATGACTATCCGTAATGGTCTAAGCAAATATAGAGGTCAGTTTGTAGCAAGAACAGATAGTGGAATTAATAGTTTGGAAGATATTGAAGGCAAAGTTATTGCCTATACAGATGCAGCTTCAACTTCTGGATATATTTATCCTTCTGCTATACTTCAGCAGAAGGGAATCAAACCCGCCAAGTATACTTTTGCTGGTGGTCATCCTCAAGCTATTGCTGCGGTGTATAATGGAAACGCAGATGTCGCTTGCACTTACTGGTCACCTCCAGATTCGGAAGGTAAACCAAAAGATGCTCGGGAAAAACTCCTGGGAACTTATCCTGATATCTTTGAAAAAGTAAAAATCATTGCTCTTACTGATTCCATCCCCAATGACACGGTCACTTTTCGCAAAGGTTTGCCACCAGAAGTGGATGCAAACCTGGTTCAAGCTTTGACTAAATTTTCCCAGCTGCCAGAAGGAAAAAAGATCCTGCGTGAACTGTATGATATAGATGGACTTGAACCTGCAACAGATGCAGACTATGATATCGTGCGACAAACCTTAAAAGTACTTGGTAAAGACCCGGCTGAATTTTTGAATGAATGAGATGAGGTAATGTCTCAACTTCAAATCAATAATCTCTATAAGACCTACGATAAGAAAACCTTCGCTTTACAAGATATTTCTTTTGAAGTTGAGAAAAACGATTTCATTATTTTACTGGGACTTTCGGGAAGCGGAAAATCCACCTTATTAAGATGTATAAATCGCTTAGTAGAACCCACTAAGGGTGATATTTGCTATGAAGGAAAATCCGTAATCAAGATGGACAAAACTGAACTTCGCCTGTATCGCAGGCACATTGGTATGGTTTTTCAGCAATTTAATCTGGTAAAAAATCTGACTGTCCTTACTAATGTGCTCACCGGTAGACTGGGTTACCACAGCGTAATTTCAAAATTTTCTCCCGAAGAAATTGATGCTGCCTACAAATGTTTAAAAAGAGTTGGACTGGAAGATTTTGCACATAAGCAGGTGCGACAACTCTCTGGGGGACAACAACAAAGAGTAGCTATTGCACGTGCTTTGATGCAAGAACCAGAGCTCATTCTAGCAGATGAACCAGTTGCCAGTTTAGACCCCGCTACCGCTGATTCTGTAATGCAATATCTGGGAGAAATCAATAGAGAAGGAGTTTCCGTTATTTGTTCTCTTCATTTTCTTACCCTGGCTCGTAGATACGGAAATAGAGTAGTGGGTTTAAAACAAGGAATGAAAGTCTTTGAGGGTCATCCTGAAGATATAGATAAGGTACGATTCAAAGAGATTTATGGAGAAGAAGCAGAAGAGATTTAAAAAGAGAGATTTTTTGCTAGTTTTATTCCTAATAGCTGTCTGAGAGAAGATATTATTTCTTTTTAATTCAAGAGATTACACAATTATTAGTACCATTTGTTATTCAATTTCTTTCTAATTTCTCCAACTTATCTGTTGCTTAGCACTTACTTATCTAAAGAGCCAAGGAAGAGCTAAGAGAGAGTGAGGAAAAAGACAAATCTGATGACCGTATAACGATATATTGTATTGATATTTAATAAGATATGAGTTTTGAATCGGTAATTTCTATATAACGAGCCAGATTTTCATCCATTTTTTTTAAATCTTCCAGAGTTTTATGAGGTATATTAATAGAATCTGGAGTGTTACCGCTCATTAATTCCAGTTCCAATCTTGGTTGGATCTGAAAATATTCTCCAATAATCTGTTCTATATCTTCTTTTTTCCCCTGAACTGCATCCAGAGAAGATTTTCTTGGAAGCTGAATAATAATTTTAAATCCACTGCTGACTTTAAAATTAGATTCTTTTAAAGCAACTCCCGCTATTTTACCAATCTGAAAAACCCGAGCTAAAATTTTATCCCAGAGTTCCGTGAGATTTTCCTGCGTTAATTCCTTTTTTTCAATAAGTTCTGGCTTTGCTGAGGGGACTGCATCTGGTTTTCTTTCTATATTAACAGTGGTAGTAACACCTTTAGAAACTGGTTTTTCTGATGTTTGAGGAACTATTCTACTTATCGGTTGAGATTTCAGACGAGCAATAACTTCACCCAAATCTTCCATCTCATCAAGTTTACAGAGCTTAATCATTGCCAGTTCAAAAATTAAATAGGGATTGCCACTGCTTTTAAGCTCTGTCTTTGTTTGCATAAGCATACTCATCATATAGAGCAAATTTTCCTGACTGAAGAGGCTGGCAATCTCATCATAAGCTGGATATTCTTCGCTGGTAATCTCTTCTGGAGACATACCAATTTTGCGTAAAAGAACAATCCTTAAAAATTCTAAAAGACTGTTGATGAATTCCTGCAGGTCTGCCCCTCCTTCAAAGATATGCTGAAGTTCCTCTAATAAACCGGCATTATTTTTTGAATGGATAAGTTTCATAATGTTGCAATAGATTTGAGTGGGAATCAGACCAAAAATATCACGAACTTTATCTATAGAAACTTTATTTCCACAATATGAAAGCACCTGGTCAGCTAAAGAAAGAGCATCCCGTAGGCTGCCATCTGCTTTTCTGGCAATCAAATGAAGTGACTCTGTATCTATCTCAATATTCTCTTCCTGCATAATTTCATCAACTCTTTTGACAATGGCGTCAATCGGAATTCGTTTAAAATCATAACGCTGACAACGAGATATGATAGTGGGCAATACTTTGTAAGGTTCAGTAGTAGCAAAGATGAAGATAACATTGTCTGGAGGCTCTTCCAATGTTTTCAAAAGAGCATTGAAGGCATTTTTGGAAAGCATATGAACTTCATCAATAATATAAATCTTATAAGAAGATTGACTGGGAGCATAGAGCAGTTCTCGCTGAAGTTCCCGGATATCATCCACCCCTGTATTGGAAGCTCCATCAATCTCAATAACATCTGCTGAAATACCGGCAGCAATCTCTACACAATTATGGCATTTATTACAAGGAGTAATAGTTGGACCTTCAACACAATTAAGGCTTTTAGCCAGAATTCTTGCCATAGAGGTCTTTCCCACTCCTCTCGGTCCCGTAAAAAGATAGGCATGTGCAATACGATTACTCAGAATAGCATTTTGCAGAACTTCAGTAATATGCTCCTGAGCATATACTTCAGCAAAAGTTTGAGGTCTATATTTTCTTGCAAGTACTATATAACTCATAAACTAAACTCCTAAGACATAGTTTTGAACTACTGCCAATTAGGCAAGCATTTTCTTCTGGACAATTAAGTGAGTAAAGATAAAAAAGGACTTAATGCTTTTCCTTTAAAAAATACTAAGATAATTTATAAAAATACTGGAGGTTAGACAATGAAATTGGAAGGTAAAGTGGTTATAGCTCAAGGAGGAGGACCTACCGCTGTTATCAATCAATCATTAGTAGGGATTACTCTGGAAGCAAGAAAGTTTGTTCAGGTCACCCGAGTTTATGGTTCTTTATATGGAGTTCGGGGAATTATTGATGAAGAATTTGTGGATCTTACTCAAGAGACTACCCACAATCTGGAACAAGTTGCTAACACTCCTTCTTCTGCCCTACTTTCCACCAGAGATAAACCAGATGAAAAATATTGCAAAGAAATCTTTAAGGTACTGAAAGCTTATGATGTTCGCTATTTTTTCTATATTGGAGGCAACGATTCTGCAGACACTGTTCGCATCGTTAATGAAGAAGCTGATAAAGCAGATTATGAATTCCGGGCAATTCATGTTCCTAAAACAATAGATAATGACCTGGTGCTAAGTGACCACACACCTGGCTATGGTTCTGCTGCTCGTTTCGTAGCTTCTGCTTTTACTGGAGTCAATCTTGATAATCGTGCTTTACCAGGAGTATATATAGGAGTGGTAATGGGAAGAAATGCCGGATTTCTTGCTGCAGCATCAGCTTTAGCTCAAAAGTATCCTGATGATGGACCTCATCTCATCTATATGCCTGAAAGACCCTTCAATCAAGAAACTTTTTTAAGAGATGTTCAGAGGGTATATGACCGCTATGGAAGATGTGTAGTCGCTGTTTCAGAAGGTATTGTAGATGAAAATGGAGTTCCTATGATGACTATCCTGAGCAAAAATACTGAAGTAGATGCTCATGGTAATGTTCAGCTTTCTGGGACTGGAGCTTTAGGAGATTTATTAAGTGATTTGGTTCGTACCCGACTCAAAATAAAGAGAGTTCGTTCTGATACATTTGGTTATCTTCAACGTTCCTTTATAGGATGTGTTTCTGATGTAGATCAAAGAGAAGCTAGAGAAGTTGGTGAACGAGCTGCTCATTATGCTATCTGGTATAATATGGATGGTTCCATATCAATTCAGCGGACAGGATTTTATTCAGTAAACTATCAATTAGAAAATCTTTCTGATATAGCAGGAAAGACTCGTCATATGCCAGATGAATTTATTAATGAGAGCGGAAATGGAGTGACGGATGATTTTAAATATTATATTCGTCCACTTTTGGGATCAGGATTTCCTACTGCGCACCGTCTTCGTGCACCCAAGGTAGATAAGATATTGCAGGTTAATACTTGACATTTTTATAATGTAAATTAAAAGGGATAAAAGTATAATATATTAAAAATGGAGGAACAAATGACCTTTCAAGAATTTATGGCAAAAGTGGAAGCCCGGAATCCTGGAGAACCAGAATTTATTCAGGCAGTTAGCGAAGTAGTAGAATCCGTATGGGATGTCTATGAAAGCAATCCTCGTTTTGTAAAAGCCAATGTATTAGAGCGTTTAGTGGAGCCCGAACGGGTTGTTATTTTCCGCGTTCCCTGGATGGATGATAATGGTAACATCTATGTCCAACGTGGCTATCGTGTCCAATTCAACAGTGCTATAGGACCCTATAAAGGCGGTTTAAGATTTCACCCCAGCGTTAATCTATCTGTGCTCAAGTTTCTCGGTTTTGAACAGGTGTTCAAAAACAGTTTAACTTCCTTACCTTTAGGTGGCGGTAAAGGTGGATCTGATTTTGATCCTCGTGGAAAATCTGACGATGAGATAATGCGCTTCTGTCAATCTTTTATGGCTGAGCTTTTCCGTCATATCGGACCCAACACTGATGTTCCTGCTGGTGATATTGGAGTTGGTGCTCGTGAAATTGGATATCTCTTTGGATATTATAAGAAGCTAATGAATGAATTTACTGGTGTTCTCACGGGAAAAGGCATTAATTGGGGTGGAAGTCTCATCCGTCCTGAAGCTACTGGTTTTGGAATTGTCTATTTTACAGAAGAAGTTCTTAACACTATTGGTGAGACCATAAAAGGAAAACGAGTTGCTATTTCTGGATTTGGAAATGTAGCCTGGGGCGCAGTTCAAAAAGTTAATGATTTAGGTGGGAAGGTTGTTACCCTCTCTGGACCTGATGGTTATATCTATGATGAAGATGGCGTTTCGGGTGAAAAGATAGACTTTATGGTAACTATGCGTAATTCCAATAGAGATATGGTGCAGGACTATGCAGACAAATATCCATCAGCTAAATTCTTCCCTGGAAAACATCCCTGGGAAGTTCCTGTGGATGTAGCCATTCCTTGTGCCACACAAAATGAACTGAACGAAGAAGATGCTCTTAAACTGATTAATAACAAATGTATCTGTGTGGTTGAAGGTGCTAATATGCCTTGTGTTCCTAAAGCTATTGAAGCATTCCAGAAAGCTAAGATGCTATTTGCTCCCGGCAAAGCAGCTAATGCAGGTGGTGTTGCTACCAGTGGACTGGAAATGACCCAGAATGCAATGCATCTTTCCTGGCCTCGGGAAGAAGTTGATGCTCGTTTGAGCGAAATTATGAAGAATATTCATAAAGCCTGCGTTGAACATGGAAAAGAACCTGATGGATACATAAACTATGTAAAAGGTGCTAATATCGCTGGTTTTATGAAAGTAGCCAATGCAATGTGCGATCAAGGATTAGTCTAAATAGAGAATAAATAAAAAATAAGACCCTGCTTTCAAAGAGCAGGGTTTTTTATTTTCTACAAAAGTTATAACTTTATACAAATCATTGCATTACTTCTATCATATCATTTTATTCTTCTACTGATTTGTTATATAAAATTCCAATTAAATTAAGAAATATATCTTTTTCATCAATCAAGATATGGTTAATAATACTAATAATATTAAAAAATAGCTGATAAAATTAAGCTGTATACCTAACAATTTTTATCTTAGTTTGTTTTTTTATTTTTCCGAAGATGAGAAAGTGCAGTATTTAAGGTAGCTTTCCCTTCTTCCCAGAATTCTTTCCAGTCCTGTTTTGAAGGTATAAGAACAGGTAACATTGCACCCTTAGTTTTTCTCTGCTCATAAAGGATGATTAAGAAAAACCACAATAAATAGGCAATACTGCTGGCTATAGCGGCACCTACCATTCCCCAACGAGGTATCATTAGAAGATTTAATCCAATATTTAACCCTAAAGATATAGCTGGTATCAGGATAGTTATTGGGGGAAATCCCTTACTATTCAAATAATTATTGAAAAAGGAACCAAAACTCAGTCCATAACTAGCAGGTATTAGCCATAAATAAACACTATATGCAGGAACAAAATCTACCCCATAAAGGACACGAAAAAGAAATTTCCCAAAGATAATAAAGGCAAGGTTAGCAACTGTTAAAAAAGCACCAAAAAGCATCATAATCTTTTTCATCACTTGCCACTTAGCGAAATCATCTTCCGTATCAGAAAGTTTTACAAAGAGATAACCTCCTACTATATTGGAGGCTACTTGTAACATATCAACAATATGTGCAGATAACGAATAAATCCCTACTTCACGAAACCCCAGCATCTTCTTTATCAAGATTATATCCACCCTTATTAACAACATTATTATGATAGAGGATAAAAATACCCTGATTCCAAAGCCATAAGAAGAATAAATAAATTTTAGATCTAAACCCTTTTTCAAACTTCCCGGTTTATAATTATAAATATAGTAAAATATAGCAAAAGATGAAGCCATTAATGTGGAGCCAAGGATCACAGTTAAACGGTCTGCATTCCTAAGAAAAATAAATCCTAAAAGGAAGAATAATAAACACAGCCCAGAATTTATTACATTACCTAGAGATTGAATTATTACTTTATCCATACCTAGATATATGCTGTCCAGTTGCATAAAGTATTTGGATAATGCGATATAACCTACAAACAGTAATATATATTCAGGTTTAAAAGTATAATCCAGAACCTTGCTCCAGACATTAATCAATGATAATCCCAGTGCAGAAAGGACTATAACCTCCAGAATAAAAGTAAGAGTAGCCCACATAAATAGATTATTAAGTTTATCTGGATATTTTCTAATCAAATAAGGATAACTGCGGTAAATTCCTAAGTCCAAAATCATCCATAAAAAACCGCCAATGGTGATAAGATAACTGTATTCTCCTTTTAATTCCACACCCAGATAACGAGCTGTAATTAAACTGGAAAAGAAGGAAAATACCATTATAATCAGCCGGAAACTTCCACCCATTAGAATATTTTTTTTAAGATTGATTCCAGCCATAAAATTGATTCTCCTTCTTTATTTTATTCCTTATATGATATATTGTTGAAAAAAGAAAAAACATAATTATGGAAATAATCATATTGTCAAATCTTTTCAATGAGAAAGTATAACTTATCACTGAAAAAATACTAAAAATGTAAACGGATCCCTTATCTTTAATAAAGAGAAAAAGTAAATAGAGACATCAAATTTACCTAATACTATAGAGCAATGGAGAAAATTTGAAGCATATTGTATAGAAGAACCTTGTGTATTTAACTCTGAATAAATATCAAGAAAACTATTTAACTTTCAGATAAATGATTATTTTTAAATTAAATAAATAATTCCGCTTGACAAATTCCTTATAATTTTGGATAATAGAAAATTACTTATCTATCTCTCTAAACTAGGGAATATCATAGAGGAAATTATTATATATGGTTCTCGCCAAAACTTTGTTCTGGATTGCTATTATAGCTATGATTTATCATTTTATAGGCTATCCTTTATTGCTTCTTATTATAAATTCTTTTAAAAAAACATACCAGAACCAGATGGTAAATGATATTCTTATTTATCCCAAAATCATTATCTTATGTCCTGCCTATAATGAAGAAGCACGGATAGAAGAAAAAATTAAATCTTTTTTAGCTTTAGACTATCCCCAAGATAAAATTAAGATGATAGTAATTTCAGATAATTCTATAGATCATACCAATGAAATAGTCTCCAAATACCTAGACCAAAGAATTAAACTGATTATTCAAGCAGAACGCGGAGGAAAACAGAAGGCTCAAAATTCAGCTCTGCCGTATCTAGACTGTGATTTTGTGGTCTCCACCGATGCTAATTCCATATTTGCTCCTGATGCAATCAAAGTACTGGTAAAAAAAATCCTTTCTAATCCTGATATTGGAATGGTATCCGGTGAATTATTGCTCCTTCATAAAGGTGATAAAAGTTCAGGAGAAGGATTATATTGGAAATATGAGAGCTATTTAAAATTACTGGAAAGCAAATTTTATTCTTTAATTGGTGCCAATGGATCTCTTTATTTAATTAAAAGAGAACTTTTTAATAAGATTGATCCTCAATCAGTAGATGATTTTGAACGAGCTCTTATTGTCCTAAAAAACCATCAAATTGTAAGCTACGAACCCGATGCTAAAGTTTCTGAAGAAGAATCAAAAAGTGCAAAACAAGAATTAGGACGAAAAGTTAGAATTATAAGCAGAGAATGGCAAGTAGTAAAAAGAAATAGAGAATTGTTAAACCCTTTTAGATATCCAATCATCAGTTTTCAACTATTTTCTCATAAAATATTAAGGTGGTTGATTTTTGTTTTTTTATTGATGGTTTTTTTTGCATCCCTTTACTTGATTAATATAAAATTTTTTAGAGTAGTATTCATACTGCAATGTATTTTTTACGGTTGGGGCATCATAGGTTTAATAGCGCAAAGTAAAGAAAAAAAGATGCCTTTATCAAGAATTCCCGCTTATATTTGTGTTATGTTTTATTCTTCTTTAAAAGCTTTTATATATTTCATAGGGAAAAAAACAAGTGGGATCTGGGAACCATTAAGATAGGAGTAATCTTAAATGAATATTTTAGTTACGGGAAGCAATGGATTTGTAGGTTCTAAATTAATGTGGGAACTGGAAAAGTTAAATCA
>MWCN01000138.1 GCA_002070045.1 Candidatus Cloacimonetes bacterium ADurb.Bin211 | reverse complement strand
GGGTATAAATTCCAGTTTTAAGTAATTAGCAATTACATAATTTCCCTTCAAATAACTCATAATACCCAGACCTAATGCTGAAAAAATCATTACGCCAGCTGCAAGTCCATCTAATCCATCGGTCAAATTTACGGCATTAGATATTCCGCTTATATAAATTACCATAATCGGAATGAACAACCATCCAAGCTGGAGATATGTATTTTTTAGAAAAGGAATTTGAATTTGTGTGACATTATCCACTACATTTGTGCTAAAATAGATAGCTAGAGTAAGAAACAAACCCACTCCTATCTGTCCCCAGAGTTTATATTTAGGTAAGAGACCTTTGGATATCTTCAGGAAATTTTTAAGGTAATCATCCAAGAAACCAAGAACACCTAACCATACAGTTGTTAGATACATCATTAAAATTGGACGATTAGTCAGGTCATTCCAGAGCAAAGAAGAAATTAATACACCGAATAGGATGATTAACCCACCCATTGTGGGAGTTCCTTCTTTAGCTTTATGACGCTTTGGTTTATCTTCATCTATTAATTCTACTGCAGATTGTCCTTGCAAAAACTTGATCAAAGGAGGTCCAGCAAAAAGAGTAAAAAGTAAAGCTGTAACAAAAGCTCCGATAGACCTGAAAGTGATATACCGGAAAACATTAAATATGATGCTATATTTTGCCAGAGGATAGAGAAGATGATACAGCATAGTTAGCTTCCTTTTCGTAGAATCGGTAATACTTTTTCTAACTGAATAGAATGAGAACCTTTTATAAGAATCACCGCACCTGGCGTCAAGGTTTTTAAAATATCACTCTTTATTAGCTCATCAACACTATCAAAGTGCTCAAATGGTAAAGAATTATCGGAAGGATGATAATATTTTGAAAGATTTCCCACGGTAATCAATCTATCAAATCCCTTTTCAGCCAGTATAGTTCCAATCATATTATGATACATCGGAGCTTGAGCTCCAAGTTCCAGCATATCTCCCAGAATGGCAATATGCTCCCTTTTAGGCTCAAGTTTGTTCCAGAATTCAATAGCACTTTGCATAGAGATAGGATTGGCATTATAACAATCAGCGATAATGATAAAATTCTCAGTTTTTTCAACCTGAAGGCGGAGGTCTAATTGAACTGGTTTAGCAATAGCTTCTTTAATCTTAGTAAGGGGGATGTCTTTAAGTATACCCATAGCTATAGCAAAGGCTGCATTTTTAGCGAGGAAGGAAACGGGATAAGGGATAGTATAAGATTCACCATTTATTTTGAAGTGGCAGAAAGTGTCATCACATTCCAAATCGGTTATATGAAAATCCGAGTTATCGCTGAAACCTACACTCTTTCCTTTATCTGCATATATGGAAAAACGAGGATCATCACCATCAAAGAGTCTTATTTCTAAAGGACGATTGAATAAAGCAGTTTTTTCTCTGAAAACGCCATCTTCATCTATAAGTTTTTCCAGATGAGAAGGTCCTATATTGATAATTATTGCTGCATCAGGATTACAAATATCTGCTAAGGCAGCAATTTCTCCAAAGGCATTAGTTCCAAGCTCAAAAACGCCAAAACGATGTTCTGGTCTAATACGGGGGATAGTTTTACAAAGTCCAATCATATTATTTTCATTAGCCTGAGTCTTTAATGTGGGTGAAGAAGTATTGAGGACTTGAGCTAACATCTCTTTGGTGCTACTTTTTCCTGTGCTTCCTGTTAAAGCAATCTTATATATATCAAATAGTTGGATATATTTTCGGCAGAGAGAAGCCAGCAAATATAGAGCATCTGGAACTTGAATATAGTTTTCCCAGCCTTGATTTTCAATGGTGCCTACTCCAAGTATTGTTTTATCAGTCAAAATTTGTGGTAAGAAGTCATTGCCATTGAAATGAATGCCAGTTAAAGCGAAAAAGATAGAGTTTGAAACTATTGTTCTGCTATCCGTAGAGAGAAAGTGATAAGTTTCAGGAGGATTGTACTTACCATTCAATTTTAAAGGTATTCCTGCTAAAAGTTTTAGCATCAATTTATCTACCGGAAGGGTTAGTTCATCTGGATCAAGCGGAAATGCAGTTTCAGAATGGAGGAATTCATATGCAATTTCAGCATCATCAAAAGGATAGCGAACACCTTCTATTTCCTGATAATTTTCGTGTCCTTTGCCGCAAAGTAAAACTATATCACCTGGTTGAGCAAGTCTTAAAATACTATGAATAGCTTCTTTTCGATTTCTAATAATCCACCAGGGAAGCCATAATTCTGTTCCTGATACTATATCTCTAATAATAGCATCAGGGTCCTCAAAACGAGGATTATCATCAGTGATAAAAACTGCATTGGCATAATGTAATGCAGTCTGAAGCATCAAGGGGCGTTTTCCTTTATCCCTATCACCACCAGCTCCAAATAGACAAAGAATTCTTTTATGTTCAATGTCCTGGCAGGCTTGAAGAACATTTTCCATAGCGTCTGGAGTATGAGCATAATCAACAAAAACTTTTATTCCTCTATCATTTGGAACTGGTTCAAATCTTCCTTTCACCGGTTGAGCAATATTAATACATTGTTCTATCTGGCGTGTCTCAAATCCCATTAAATTAAGTGTTGCGGCACACATAGCGAGATTATTCATATTAAAACTTCCAAGAAGTGAGGAACGAATATTGATTATTCCTTCTGGAGTCTGAAGTGAAAAACGATTTCCAGTTGTTGAATGGGGAATATGGCTATGTTCGGTTCGGATAATGAAATCCGCATCTGAAGTTCCTATACTAAATACATAAGCATTAGCACTTTTTAGCTCTTCAAAAAGGGTTTTACCAAAATTATCATCTATATTGATAAGACCCACAGCTTTATGCTGAATAGTAGGTTCAAACAGCTTCTTTTTTGCTGCACCATATTCTTCCATCGTTTGATGAAAATCTAGATGTTCACGGCTTAAATTAGTAAAAAGACAGTAATCAAATTCAATACCATAAACTCTATCCAGAGCAAGAGCATGAGAGGATACTTCCATACTCACATATTTAATTCCCTTTTCTACCATTCTGGCTAAGATTTGATTCAATTCCAGGATATCTGGAGTGGTATGATGTGTTATGAAGTGTTCATCATTGATGTAATAACCTAAAGTGCCAATCCATCCACAGGAATATCCCAGTTCTTTTAAAGCCTGATATAATAACATAGAAGTTGTAGTTTTGCCATTAGTGCCAGTTATTCCAATTAAACGAAATTCTGCACTGGGATTATTATAGTAAAGTTTGGCAAGTAAAGCAGTAGCTTTGCGAGATTCTGTTACTTGAATATATGGAAGGTTATCATTTATTGACCTTTCACTAACTATAAAGGCTGCTTTTTTCTTTCGGGCTTCTTCTATAAAGTTGTGTCCATCAGAATTATATCCCTTTATGCAAACAAAGATATCTCCTGCTTGAATTTCACGGCTATCAGTACATATTTTACCTTTAAATTCCTGTTCTTCTTCCATACCTTGATAGTTTACGAGTATTTGATGTTCCTGAAATATATGCAAGATATCGTTTAATTTCATATAGAAGCCTCAATAATGCAGGTGGTATTATTAGTAATGCGGGAACCAGGCTGGATAGATTGACGGCGGACTATTCCTGAACCCATAATTTTTAAAGAGATATTTTCTCGGGCGGCTACTTGTATAGCCTTTCGTATAGTTAGACCACATAAATCAGGCATAACACCAGGAAGTAGTTCAGTTTTAGTTTCTTTTTTACTAGGTCCAATTTTCAAAGTTATAGGATGAGCTGGGTCAACTGATACATTAGGCTTGGGGAATTGGTCTACAACCACAGATGAAGAATCTGCCCCTTCAATTTTATATGAAAAACCATATTGATTAAGGATAGTTTCAGCTTGTCTGATGTGTTTTCCTCTTAGATCGGGCATTTTTTTTGAGCTTTTCAATAATCTCTGATCAAATGCCACAATATTGCAATTAGGCATAAAAAGTATGTCATCTAAAATCTTTTTAAAGGTCGGAGCAGCACTCATACTCCCAAAATGATAACCCGGATTTGGTTCATCATAAAAAATTACCATAACCATCTTTGGAGCATCAACGGGAACCATTCCTACAAACACGGAAGTATATTTACCATTTATATAACCTCTACCACCTTCTGCAGCTTTTTGGGCAGTCCCCGTTTTGCCTGCAATAGTGATATAATCAGCTTTGATATGTGTGGCAGTGCCTCTATCTACAACAGCTTGCATATAAGAGCGAACTGTATCTGCAGCTGCTTTACTACAAACCTGTCTTAAAACTTCGGGCTCTGTCTGCTCTACAATTTTACCATTATCATCCGTAACATAATCTATCAGATAAGGTTTCATTATTTTTCCACCATTTGCCACAGCACAGAAAGCAGTTGCATGTTGAAGGGCTGTTACTGCCATTCCTTGTCCAAAGGAAACAGAATGTAAAGTATATCCATCCCAGTTATCCAGTTTGGCAAACATACCGCTACTTTCGCCTTGTATATTTAAGCCTGTCTTTTGGCCATAACCGAGAGAAATCAATTCTTCATAAAGATGTTTAGAACCTACTCTTTCTGCAATTTTAGCAATGCCTACATTACTTGATTTACTTATTATATCTACAGGTTTTAAGCTCCCATACATATGAGTATCACTAATTTTTCTTCCCTGGACATAATAGACTCCACATTCAAAATATTCATTAGGTCTAACCAGATGTCTATCCAGAGCAGCAAGCATAGTTAAAGGTTTCATAGTGGAGCCGGGTTCAAAAAGAAAA
>MWCN01000137.1 GCA_002070045.1 Candidatus Cloacimonetes bacterium ADurb.Bin211 | reverse complement strand
GCATTTACATTAGAGTTGTAAATTATATTTACACTATACTGTCAAGAAAAATAATCAGCTATTTTCAATTTTGCCTCTAAATCAATTTGTAATATTCTTAACCAACTATCTTGCTATGAGTTAATACAAATTACTTATCACTCTTATCTTCTTTTTTATTTGTCTATATGAAAGCAACCTTAATTTACAGGAAAATAATCCAAATTTTGGGAGGTGATACTTACTTTTTTATAGATTATCTTCTGGACCATAATAAAAAAGGCTCAGATAATAAAATCTGAGCCCTTTCTTTACTTGCAGAAATGCATATATTTGCATTTCTGACGGGTTAAATCACAAGTTTTCCGTTTCAATCTGGAATCCGAATTGATTGAAAAGGAGATCCATCAACATTAATATCACCATTTCAAAGAAGAGTTCCTCTCTCTCTTCTTCTGGTGGTGGCATTCCCAGCAAACTATTGACTTTGTTAGCCAGTTCTTTTGCTAGATTTCTGATAATGTTCTCATCCATTTTTACTCTCCTTAAGAAGTATATATTTACGAGACCACAGATTTATTTATGGTCTCTCTATAAATATAGGAATGACATTTTCCAGGTGCGTGGATGACCTCATCCACTCAAGCCCTTAAGGGCTTTGAAATTATTTTTATTCAGAAAAAAGTTATTATAAAAAGTCGCAACTATATACATATCCTAAAGACCGAAAGTTCTTTTCTTTCTTTTATGATTTGTTATTTTAAGACAGGATACTGATTTTATCTTTGACCTTTTAAAGTTATCTTAGAGCAAAAAGAGCAAGCCTCTGACGAGGCTTAGGACAATGAGGACATTGTCTTACCTCTTAACAAATTTACCAAAGAGATGAGAGAGAAAATCAAGCAATGGACACTATCAAAAAATAAATTAGCTCCTAATACAATGAAATAAATCCCTTGTTTCTTCCTTTATGTCACTTCTTAATCAAGCGTTTATCAAGCGTTAATTAGTTAAGACTTGATTAACGAGTGATTAACACTTGATAGGTTTAAGGCACAAAGAGTTTATAAATAGATAAAGATAGGTAAATAGAATTATTGGCTTTATGTTTTAATATATCTTAATGGTATTTTGTAGGAGCTTTATCTTTATCAGATTGAGGTTTATATAACCAAAAATTTAAAGGGTCTTTTGTTGGTTTAGAACATAATCCTGATGTATTTACAAAATCCAGGTTAAATTTCAAATTTAAAGCCTTTTTATATACTTCTTTAATTAAGGGGATTCTATTTTTTTGATTGTTTGATAGGACATAAGATTTATTATTTTTAAAAAGATCAATTTGATCTATTTCTTTATCAAATTCGGATTTTATGATATTAAAGGCTTGATAAGAATAAGCACCCATACCTGCAAAAAAATCTGCTAACTGAATAAAAGGATGTTCGTCAGATTTACAAGGCACAATATCATTTATCTTATAATAATTATAGAAAGATACAGGATTGTTCATATTAAAAAAATCCTGGTCTGAACTCCAGCTTGAAGAACTTAAAAATTTATATAATTCAACCCATTTAATACAATTGTGTTCATCAGGATACCAATTCCAAGTTGCATCGTTTTGCCAGCAATTTTTCAGGACAAAATGCAGAAGATGATAATAGAGCCTTTGTAAATTTTCAGCTTCGTCCCTATTTTTAACATTTTTATGCCTGCTGTCTTCAATATCATAAATTAAGACATCAATTCTAAGGGTATCTAAATGATTAAAGACAAAATTAATAACTTTTAAACCTGTTTTTACTGATACATTTTTCCATTTAAGTTCGCTTATATTACAAGATTGAATAATATTCTCTAATTCAGCAGATAAAATTTTATAGTCCTCATAAGAGGAGGTAATTAAGGCAATAGCTCTATATCTTCTTATATTCCAATAAGCTTCATCGGAAAAAGCTATATGAGATGTAGAGCAATCCTGTATAATCATTGGGGAAGATGTATGTGAGAGGGGTAATTTTCCCGGTTCCAATCATTAAAGGGAATAAAATTTCCTTGAGAATCACAAGGTGGACCTGGATGATGATTTAGAGGACTTTGATATTTAATATGGTGATTAAGACATTCTGTCATTTCGTCATATATCTCCAGGATACGGCGTTTAGTGCGAAATTCTCCAAATTTTTTTTCTTCGTTCTTTCTTACAATAGGAAAGGTATCCAGGACATATTCAACAGCATTACGCGGAGCAGGAAAATATTTTAAAAGGGGAAAGATGTAATCTAAGGGAAATCCCAATTGAGATTTCTGGTTAGATGTTACCCACTCTTCTTTGTTACCTAAATATAGATGAAAGTAGAGAGCATCCAGTTCACAGCGTATTTCAAACCTTCTTTCCGCATTCCATATAAAGGGAGGTCCATCATATCCACAATTTTTTGCAAAAGGTTTTAGACTGTAAGAAGTATATACCAGTTCCAGAACACTGTTTATTAGAGAATTTCCTATTAAAGAAAATTCTTCAGTTTCATAAGTTGAAGGAGGTAATACTGGAAGCTGTTTAACAAGATAAAAGTTTAAATTTATACCACCTACTTTTAGGCGAGCCATATAATCAAATATATAACTATTTAAACAAGATATAAATTTGCAAGCATCAACAGCAGTTATATTAGTTAAAAATAAAGGCATACTATTTCCCACAGCAGCATAAGGAATAATTGTACTAATAAAAGTTCGTTCATTGGTGGTATTAGTAACATTTCTAAATCCTAATAAAAATGAGAGATTAGAATTTATAATTTTTTCTACTTCCTGTTTGGGAACCCAGTATCTTGGCATAGGTTCGTAAAATGGGTTTTGAAGTTTGGCAATAGGAATTTCTGGTAAATTAGTAGAATTAGAATTTGAAGGTAAATCTTCAAAATCTCCAAAACGATGATTAAATTGATGAATCATTTTTGCTTCATAAAGGGGAAGATAATACTCAGTTTCGTTATAGTAGTGATTTCCTTTTCTTATAAATCCATTTTCTTCTAATTGGTTTTTGGTAATAAAAAGATAGGAATCAGTAGTCATATTAAAAAGCCCCTGTTTAAAATTTATATTCCAGATATTTCCATATTCTTTATCATTTTCATTAATTAAAATAGGGACTTTTTTGTAGATAAATTTAGTAATTTCAGCATCCTTTTTAGAAGGAAAAACAGGACAGGTTAAGGTATTCGGATTAAGCATTCTAATCTCTTCAGAAGTAAGCATAAAATGTTTTTCAGAATTTTTTAAATCAGAATCAGAATGGGCAAAAAATACGAAATCAGCAATATTATGTTCTTTAGACTCAATAGAGCTAAAAGTCAAAAGGCAAAATCTAAAACTTCTATGAATGTCAGGGAAAATTCCTAATTTATTTTCAAAATCATATAAGCTAATAAGAGCTTTATTTTCTATCAGGCACTGGAAAAAATCTTTAGTGCTAAAATCGGTAGCAATTCCACTAGGAATTAAACATCCACATCTACCTTTTTCGTTTAAAAGTTTTAAATTAAGTTCAGCAAAAATAGCATAGGTATTGATGCGTCCAATGCCACATAAGGGATAAAGACCACTGCTATTGTTAAACATCAGATTGGTGGTCTGATAATATCTCAAAGCATTTAGGTATTCATCATAAAGAGTTGGATTATTATCTTTTAAAGATTGAACTAATTTTTTTCTTTTTACGCCTTCTGCCTGAGCAATATTTAAATCCCTTTTTGCAAACCATTCTTTTTCTTTTAATTCATTATGTTCCCAGGGTGGATTTTCCAGAATACAGTCAAATCCAGAACGAAGATTTTTATCATCTTCATTATCTATTAAAAATTCTGTAAGGTCTCGCTTGATTCCATTTTCCTTATTATTTTGAGCATTCTGGATAAATTGAGAAAATTTAAATTTTAGATTTTTGCTATCTTTTTCAAAAACATCAGGGAAAGCGAGATGCCAATGAAAGAATTTATATTCCTTGGCGAGCCGATTAATTTCTTCTACAATAGCGGGATTAATCTTTTCTGGTGGATATTCAATTATGGCTTCAAAAACGGAATGAGTTAAAGGTGGAAGGTTTTCGTCTTTAACTTTTTTCCAGGCAAAGGCTGCATACCAGGCATTAAAAATAAGTTCAATATGTTTATACTCTTGTGATTCTTTTAAGGATTTATAGGATTCCTCTTTTTTAAGTTGACCGTTTAAGTTGTCGTCTTCAATTTTATCTACTTCCCTAAATTGATTAGCAAAGTCACTAATGGGTTCAAACATAATTTGTTCCAGATTGATAAAATCTATAATTCCCGCTTCTCTTTCCTCTTTATTTCGCTTTTTCAGATAGGTACAATATTGTGGGTCATCGCCCCTTAAAGGTGTAAAAGCTACATCTGGTATTCCCGCTCTTAATTCTTCTGTGGTGCAACCTAAAATGGAGTTTCCGCATTGAATATGGTGGTCAAGAAAGTTAAGAGTTTTTCCTGGTTGCAGAGATTCCATCCAAAGAGATATTTTGCATAGTTCTACTGCCAGAGGATTAATATCTACCCCGTAGATACAATTTCCTATAACATCTCTAAGTGCTATTCTGACTTTTTCGGGAGAAGGTTCTTCTTCCCCGGTACGAACCGTAGCAAGTCTTTTTGCCAGACGATGAGCTGCAGCTATTAGAAAATGACCACTTCCACAGGCAGGGTCACAAATTTTGAGAGAGAGCAGAGCTTCTTCTGGATTATCCTTATTACTACTTAAAGTTTTATCTATCACTGGATTTAAAGCTGTATCCAAAAGTGAATTAACCAAAGAAGGTGGAGTGTAAAAACTTCCTGTGGTTTTCCTTTCAGAACCGATGACGATATCCAAATTGAAAGAGGGAGCATCTAAATTAATTTCAGGGTGCATTTCCAGAAAAGATTCATAGACACTGCCCAATTCTTCAGAACCCATATTACGGAAAGATACCATTTCCAAAACCTTATTTTTAGTGGTATAGCAGAAATTACGGAAGATAGAAAGTACATCTTTATTGCTGAGGTCACAATCATTTAAATCAACCGTGGACTCTGGATTAAAGAGAAAAGAACCGAGAGCAGGCAGTCCTAAAACTTCATTTCCTGAATAAAGATAATTAAAGACCAGTTTTAATTGAATCCACAAGTCTGGATGGTGAGTTCCATATTTATGCAGAGCCAGATTTCTTATACGAGTGCTGGAATAGTAATCATAATAAATCTTTCTTTTTTCCTCCGGAATATCTTCTGCCAGGAGTAAATTTCTTTCCTCTGCCACAAATAGGAAAAGTAAACGATATACCATAATAAGTAGTTGATGATAGAAATTCTCCACAGAAAGGGATCCACTTTGAAGTTTATTTTTTAGTGTAGCATTATTGGGATGAGCAAGAAATCCTGTTCCCAGACCTTCTATAGCTGCTTTAACATTATCTCTAAGATTATCCCGGATGCGAACACCTTCATTATAAGAGATATTATACCATTTTTCCAGCCAGCAACTTTCCGGAAGGGGACTACCATCTTCCGCAGTTTTCACTTCCACCCTGGATTGATGACATAATATCCAGAAGATAAAGAATTCATCGTAGAGGTCGTGTTCCATAATAGTTTGAAGGTCAAATTCTATGTAAGAAATCCGTGAGAAAGAAACATTATCTCTTAAGATTCGGAATTGATAGCCATTAGAAAGGAAACCCCAGAGAAAGTTTTCACTCCGATTGAGAAATTCTTGCATTAAAGAATGAGGAGATAATCGTGTTTCAGTTTTACCGTAAGGATTCCGTTTATCCAGACTCCATTTATAACTTACCAAGTGAACGGCAACAGGTTCGTTAGCTTGATGACTAATAGGATATAATTTGCCTTCAATTTCCACAGATTTTTGTGGTTGCAATCTTCCATAGCCAAGTTCTTGAAAAAGAGGCAATAACCAGCGTTCACGAGTTTCCGTAGTTCCAATAGCTTCTTCCGGAAGTTTTTTGATACTCTCTTGGAAATTAGTCCAGTATCCTATCAGATTACTATAGGCTCTATTGGCAGCTTCATTTAAGCGTTCACGAGGTTTTAAATGGAACGATTCAGGGTTTATACCTTCCTGAGAAGAATCAGTAATAAAACTTTGTAATAGGTCCTGAGAGAATAGACCCCCCTCAATTTTTATAGCAGAAAACATAGTATTATTTTTAGGCATAAAGACCCCTGGTTTTCAAACACGAGAAAGCATAATTATTAAACATTTCTAAAGGTTTAACCAAATTTAAAATGAAAAGTCTCATATTATGACTCCAATTTGAGGTAAATAAACGTAGATACCAAGTAAATCTGGAGGTTGAATAGGTTCTATCTGTGGATTTTCTTTAGCTTTAAACAAGGCAGCATTACGTACTCTTAGATGTGATTCCAAGAGCTCTTTAGCACGGTTTTCGGCAAATTCTTCTAAACGAGGTTGGATTATAGGATATTTTTCAAGAATCTTATTGATTTGGTCATAAGATAGTTCCCCAAGAACATTAGCTGTGGGTCTGGAATCAAGCAATATGCTGAACTCCTGTTCATTTAGCCAATGAGGTTCTTCCGGAGGTCCGGTAAAGGCTAAAATCTGAGAATCTTCCACCAGAGAGCGATGAATCTGATTTTCGTAATACTGGATTAGATGAAACCTATAACGGAGCAGCAATAAAACTGTTTTTGTCTGAATAGCAGAGGTTCTAAAAACGCCACACCTTTTAGCAACGGCAAAACGATTATTATCATCTATAGCTGCGGTAATTAAGAGGTTGGATAAACCTTCCACAATAGGATGGGTTCTGGTTACATAAATCTCATTTTGCTGGATAGGTAACTGGAAAGCGATTTTGAGGTCATTTTCACGGATATTGCAGTTTTCTTTAACAATTTGATTAACGGAACTCAGGTCAAAACGAAGGTAGTTTTCTTTCTCCTCCTTGATAATGGCATCATAAAGTATTAAAGAGAACTTCAAGAATTCTTTAATGTTTTGAGATGTGCCAATGGATTCTCTGATGCTATTTAATTCTTTAGTAATTTCCTCTATCTTAATAGTGGATTGAGCGAAAAGAGACCTGCTTTCTTTTTCTCGTTCTGAAGCTTTTTCCCAATCTTTATGCAGATTCTGAATATCATCCGAGATTATGTCATTGAATCCTTCAATAAGTAATTGCTCTGGAGAGCCTGCTTTTTCTTTTAATAACAACCCTTCAAAGATAGCTTCTATAACTTTATCTACATCGGTAGGAATAGGAACTGAAACACCAAGACTGGCTTTAATCTGACGATGTTTTCGGAGGAGTACATCCAGCACGATGCCATCAATTTGATTATCTATTCCAAAATAGGTTATAAGTTTAACCACTTTACTAGGTTGACCAAAACGGTCTACTCTACCTTCTCTCTGTTCATGACGGGTAGGATTCCAGCTCAGGTCATAATGAATCACGGCATTGAAATGGTCTTGAAGATTAATTCCTTCAGAAAGACAATCGGTGCAGACCAGGATTCTTTTTTCACATTGCGATAGTTCATTAATTCTCATTTCCCGTTCTTTAGGAGGTAATAAACCAGTAACAGAAACGATATCTAAGTCTGGTATATCCAATCTTTCTTTCAGTTGTTCGGTTAGATAATTAGCAGTTTCAATAAAACGGCAAAAAATGATAGGACTGTAACCTTCTTTCAGTAATTTTTTGATGGGGTCCAGAATACGGAGTAATTTATAATCCCTATCACCGAATAAGCTTTCCGCTTCTTTTGCCATTTGCAAAAGTTTTCTATGACTGGAATCATCAGTATTTTCACTGATATCGCTTCCCGGTAAAATATCAGTAGCTTCAGTGGCATCAAAATCCATAGTATCTAAGATAGTGCGAAGAGCAATCTCATCCGCAGCATTTACATCTTCTTCCAATTGAGATAAAGGACTGCGATTAAGCATAGTATTTTTAGCAGCAGCAGGACTGGAGGCTAAAGC
>MWCN01000136.1 GCA_002070045.1 Candidatus Cloacimonetes bacterium ADurb.Bin211 | reverse complement strand
AAAATATATCGTGATAGCAATCTCATCTATACTATAACCGACCCTTCTATCACGCATTATACTGATACTGGACTAACTGCAGGTAATTATTTATATGCGGTAACTGCAACTTATCCAACTGGTGAATCTGCACCAGTTACGATTAGTGTCATTGTTGTATCCTGTGATGACCCATCTATACCAGGATTAATCACGGAACTTAAATCCTGCTATCCTAATCCTTTCCAGACCTCTACCTCTATCCATTACTCTGTAAAAGAAGCTGTACCTGTGGAAATTAGGATTTATAACGCTCGCGGTGAATTAGTACATAAACTGGTAAATGATAACCGAGCTCCAGGAAACTATAATATTATCTGGGATGGACGCACTCAAAATGGAACTCTTGCTCCCAGCGGTATCTATTTCTATCAAATGAAAGCGGGAAACTTTAATAGCCAGATAAAAAAACTACTCCTTATGAAATGATTAGCGCATATAAAAACTGTCCCCTAACAAAGGGAAAGATAGCTTATGCTTTAAACTAAAGATATTCTAAGAAATGAAAAGGATAGGAATTATCAATAAGGATAACACAACTTTCTATCCCGTAGAAGATTCAGCTATCCTTTTCATTTCCTTTTTCTGAAACTGGAAGTCCTTATAATTTCTTTCACTTTATAAATTGCAAGTCATTCCCTCACAAATTCTTAATATCTTGATTAAAAATTTTGTTTAATATATTGATCCTTCATATCAATTATCTTGGGTAGTGATACACAAATCCTCATAAGATATTTTGTATCTGATTCAAACATATCTTGAAGTAAAAAATAACCCTCTTATTAGTTACCTTTAATAAGAATAAAGTTTTCAATTAGATAGGTGGTATGATAAGAATAACTTTATCTCTATTCAATTTCATTACGCTGTTTGTGAATAAAAAGTGAATAAAATATAATATCCACTTATTCTTTGCCTCTGCTATATTTATCGGTCATTTATCAAACATCTCAGATATATATCATACAATAATTTTTTTATAGATTGGTGCCCTTTTGTATTGGGAATAAAACAAGGTAAAACTACTTTACAGCATTATTAACTAATTTCATTATTTAAAGAATATCTCAGGCAAATAATATGATAAAAACTAAAATATTTATCCTCTTTCTCTATCTCTTTCAATGGCTTCCTTGCGAAGAGATTCCCGCTTATCGTATATCTTTTTTCCTTTTGCTAAAGCTAGAATGACTTTACACAGTCCTTTTTCATTTATTTTGAGTTCCAAAGGGATTAAGGTCATACCCTGTTCTTCTACTTTAGATTTTAGCCTGATGATTTCTCTTTTATGAAGTAATAGTTTGCGTTTGCGATTGGGGTCAGGGACAAAATGGGCAGATTTTTCCCAGGGACTGATATGAAGGTTGTAAAGCCAGCATTCACCATCTTCTATTCTGGCATAACTATCACGAAAATTGACATTACCAGCCCGAATGGATTTTATTTCACTGCCAGTAAGGACAATTCCAGCTTCTATTTTCTGCTGGATATAATAGTCGTGTTCGGCTCTTCTATTTTTAATTGATTTCAATTTGATAATTGCTGAAGTATATATTCTTTTTGTTTTTTAGCGGTAGCAATCAGGGAAGATTCATCTACCTGCATAAGCTTTCCATTTTCCAGCACGATTTTGCCATTAACGACAACATCTCGCACATTCTTTGAACTGAGAGCATAGACAATATGAGAATATGGATTATAGAGCGGTTGACATTCCAGTTCTGAAAGACTGAGGATACAGATATCAGCATCTTTACCTACTGTCAGGGAACCTCGTTTATCGGAAATACCAAGTGCTTTTGCTGCATCACAGGTTGCCATTCTCACAATATCCACTGCCGGAAGAAAAGCAGGGTCATTATTCACTACTTTATGTAATTTAGCTGTAACATCCATTTCAGATAGGATATCCAGATTATTATTGGAAGCTACTCCATCGGTAGCAAAGCAAAGATTTACCTTATGCTTTTTATAAGAAGCCAGAGGAAGAATGCCAGAGGCAAGTTTGAGATTACTTTCCGTGCAAATAGCAATAGAAGCAGGGACCTCGGAAAGCAATTCAATCTCTTCCTCATCTATCCAGACTCCATGAGCATAAACAGCTGGTAAATCAAGTATTCCTAGATTCTTTAGATAAAAAACTGGCCTCAATCCATGCTCTTTTATGCACTGATCTACCTCTGATTTTGTTTCGGAAAGATGCATATGCAATAATATTCCTGTATCAGCTGCAACCTGAGCACATTTCTCCAGTGTCTTTTGACTGCAACCATAGATTGAATGCGGTGCCAGATTAAAATCCACCAAAGGATTATCATTATAGCGTTGTTTCAATTCCAGCGTCTTGTTCCCAAGTTTATCAAGCTTTTCTGGAGAGCTGGTATTTCCATCCAGAAGTGCTTCACCAATAATAGCACGTAAACCTACTTTTGTACAGGCATCAGCTATAGCTGGCATATCAAAATACATATCATGTATCTGAGTTATGCCATTTTTCAACATTTCAGCTGCTCCATGTAGTGAAGCATTATAGATAAAGTTTCTATTCAAAATCTTTGCTTCAAGAGGCCAGATATAGTGATTTAACCAGATTTCCAGAGGAAGGTCATCCGCTAAACCGCGAAAATAGGTCATTGGAAGATGAGTGTGGGCATTAATCAGACCAGGCAACACAATACAATCTGAAGCATCCAGAATTCTAGAGGCAATATACTCTCTACTTTCAGCTGGATAGATATCAATGATTTGACCATCATCTATCGCAATCTCATAGTTTTCCAGATTCCTCATCTCCTCATCCATACATAGGATAATTCCACCTTTAACAATTAAATCAATCTCTTTATTCATAGTATTTTTGCACCTTTTGAGCTGCCTCAAAAGCAGGGAAAATGCCTTGAGGAGTAATAATTCCGGTTATAAGTTTAGCTGGAGTAATATCAAAAGCTGGATTTAAAGCAGGAGAAGAAGGATTAGCTGTTGGAATACCAGCAAACTGTTTCACTTCGTCCTCGCTACGAAATTCTATGGGTATATCCTTCCCGTGAATGCATCCGAGGTCAAAAGTGGAAAGTGGAGCAGCCACATAAAAGGGAACTCTGTGATATCTTGCCATAACCGCTTTTTCATAAGTGCCTATCTTATTTGCCACATCTCCATTTAAACAAACACGATCTGCACCAGTAATCACTAAATCAATCTCTTTCTTCCAGAAATAGAAGCCACAAGCACTATCCGGGATAATAGAATGAGGAATTCCTTCCTGTTCCAATTCAAAAGCTGTAAGAAGTGCACCCTGGAAACGAGGACGAGTTTCACTCACATAAACAAAAATATCTTTACCTTGCCGATGAGCAAATCTTATAACAGAAAGAGCTGTGCCCCAATCCACCGTAGCTAAAGCACCTGCATTACAATGAGTAAGGATTCGTGCTTTATCAGCTATAATTTCACTTCCAATTTCTCCTATTGTGCGACAATCCTCTTCACTGTGTCTGGCAAATTCTTGCGCTGAAAGTATGGCAACTTGACGACAATGTTTTATATCTGGGATAAACTTTATGGTCTGTTCATAGACATAGTTTACCCCATTAAGCAAATCTACTGCAGTGGGACGAGTTTCTATAAGAATTTTTCTCGCTTCTCTAAGAGCAACACGAAATCTATCTTCAGGAGCAACTTGAGCTGCTAAAGCCATAGCAAAAGCAGCTGCGGTTCCAATGGCAGGAGCTCCTCTAACAGTCATATCTTTGATTGCTTGAGCCACCTGAATGTAATCTGTGAACTCTACTATGGAAAGTTCCCAGGGAAGCTTGTTCTGGTTAATCGCATATAGACGATTATGTTCCCACCATACACTTTTATATTCTTTTTGATTTATTATCATATTAGTTCGTTTTTATTTAGTTTTTAAACTTTCTCCTCTTCCACTTTATTTTTTCTGTTATAATTCCAGATTAAACCACCAATAAGAGTTAATAAACTCGCAAGCAGACCTATCAAACTCAATCTAATACTGATAGTATAGGATTCTGGAGCAAAGACCAGTTCCAATTTATGGTGACCTGCCGGAATTTGCAATCCCCTAAGCACATAGTTAGCAGGATAGATAGGAATCTCTTTATCATCTAACTTTGCTTTCCACCCGGCAGGATAAAAAACTTCACTAAGCACCAAGAAGGATGGCTTATCCGTATATACTTCATAGGCAAGTTTATGTAATTCATTGATGGTTTGAACAACACTACTGGAATCAGGTGCTTGCACATCCTTAATATCTGTTTCCACATAAGCCAGATGACGAGGATTAAAAGTCTCTTTGCGTAAAAGTGGTAAAATAGAATCTGCAGGAGCCACTTTCTGTACTTCATCTACAAACCAGGCACGAGGTAAGGCTCTATTATTTTTATATACTATCACATTATCACTTCCATCAAAGACCGGATGAATATTGGTCAATAATGAATCATACGGAAGGTGTTCCGGATGCAATAGATACTTAACTGATAGCATATCCATTATATTAGTTGATTTTTCTCGGGGGAGTTCTCCTTTTTCAGGACTAAATATTCCGATAAGATAATCACGCCATTCACCAGGTCCTTTAACACTATCCTGCAGATAGTTCATTAAAGCATCATAACGAGCCAGTTTGGCAGCAGAATAACCTGTAACTATTTGATGATGATATGCCCATTCTCCAGTGGTCTTAGGCAAACGAGCTTCACTGATAATATTTTGTTCAATTGGATAGATACGATAATTAGTATTATCCGACAGTAGAAATTCATCATAATCCTGAGGGGCAAAGCGGTCTTTATATTCCTGGGCAGGTTGCAGGTTCTCTTTCTTGAGAAACTTACCTGTGTAAGTGTAGAGGTCAATAAAGACAATCACCGACATCAGAATCACAAAGACCATCTGAGGCAATTTCTTCACCGTTTTAAGATATGCCAGACCGATACTGATAGTTAACAAAAGTAGACTCAATATTCCGCTGGTATATAGCATATTAAGCCTGGTTGCACGAACATCAGCCGGTATTTCCGTCATATTATATTGTGCCAACTGTTGCTTTTCCTGTGCACTGGCAAAAGGTAACCCTCCAAAAATAGGTTTAGCCAGAATTAACCACAACATAAAGATTATTCCACAAATCCAGAACGCTTTGAAAAGCCTTTTGCTCCAGCTTTTCCTTTCTTCTTCTGTCAAACTTAAAATAGTATCCAATCCCAGTCCTGCCATAATTACCACCAGAATCTGGACCATCACCAGAATCATAGAAGGCACCCGGAATTTATTAAAATAAGGTAGATACTTTAGAAAGAGATTAGAAAGATGAGGTGTAGCACTACCGAAAGACATAATTAAAAAGATAAGGGAGCTGATTCCGAGGAAAGTAGCCATTTTACGATGTTTTTTACCGCATAAAGCTATAATCGCTAGAGCAAGAACAACTATCCCAAAATAGTTATAAGTTTGAGTGAAGGGCATATATCCCCAGTAATCTGGACTTACACCTCCAAAGAAATTAGGAATAATCAAGGTAACGATTTCCAGAGGATGAAAACTCCATTGCTGAGCATAGCTGGTTTCCAGACCACCAGAACTTCCACGAGAGGTATATTTACTGTATTCCCAGGTGCTTAAATATGGATTCATCACCGCTAAAACCGTTATCAGAAAAGCCAGTATCAGTAAGCCAGTAAATTGCCAGAATTTCTTTAAATTCTTCGCTTTAATGCTTACAATCAGTTGCCAGATCCAGTATAATCCCACAAATAGATATAGATAATAGCTGATTTGAGGATGATTCTCTCTCAATTGCATAATCAAGGTTGTGCTTAAAAATCCCAATCCAAGCAATCCTGGCTTTTTCTTTAAATAAAGTAAAGCCCAGATAACCCAGGGGATATACATTATAGCACGGAACTTTGTGTTGTGACCTATCTCTAACAATCCCATCCAGTGACAGGAAAACATAAAAGCCACTGCACCTAAAAAACAAGCCCAGATATCCAGTTTGAGATGGCGTAACAATAAAAATATACCCAGAGCTCCTACAAATAGCAGAAATATTCTCCAGTTGATAACCTTATCTGTTATTTTAGTGATGTTTTCCAGAAAAGGATAGCGATTGGGAAAAGATATCATATATGAAGGCATCCCAGAAAACATACTCTGCGTCCAAAGAGCAGGATCTTTATGTGTCTTATTATACTCAATTATCTGATGAGCTGCTCCTTCCCATTGAGCTGTATCTGAAGCTGGAGGAACCATATGCTCAAAAGCCACTGGAAAATAGAGCAGACACACAAACACAAACAAAAATATCATTAAAACCCAGGGAAGCCATTTCTTTTGCGAAAGAGTGTCTCCAGGTTTAATTACTGTAACTGGCGCAGAAGAGGGTTTGACTTTTTCCTGCAATTTTTTCTTTACCTCTTGCTGACTTACCATTTTTTTCTTTTCTTGTTTCCCACCAGGGGTAATTTTAGGATTGACAATTTTCTTAGCCATATAATCCT
>MWCN01000135.1 GCA_002070045.1 Candidatus Cloacimonetes bacterium ADurb.Bin211 | reverse complement strand
ATTGTAGCTTGAATAGACCCACTATAAGAATTCATATTTTGAGCAAAAGCATATTGATCCGAAATGACAGGACTTGATCCAATCATTGTAATGTGGGCATTGGAACCAAATACATCGTCAAATACAACATAAGTAATCGGAGCATTATCCTCAGTATCAGTATTACCTAAAACATCTTTAGCAATTGCTCTAAATCTGTAGTATCCTTCATTTACATAAGGAAGAGTTTGAGATGCAGCTCCATCAATAACAGGAATCCATAGCTGTTGAGGATCGAAAGCAGCCCAATCAGACCAATCAGGATTACTAACAGAATTCTTAAAACTATATTCAAAGTGAACCTGAACTGGTGCATCAAAGTTGGCTGGTGTTATATTATGAGCTGTAACTGTAACTACACCTGTTTGGGGAATTGTAAAGATGTTGTTATTAGCATTCATATGAACACCATTAATATAATCAACTAACATCTGAGGAGCACTACCATCAACAAACAAGGAATAAATGTTTGAAGTAAAGTAGTTACCAGCTCTATCATAAGCTATAGCCCGTAAATAATATATGGCGTCTGCTTCATCAGCTTCATCTACAAGACCATCATTATCATTATCTACCAGATCATTCAGAGGAGCAGGATCAGCTTGAAATACCTGTTGATAGTTACCACCCATATTACTCTGCACACCAAAATTGACCCAACGGCGAATTGGCGCAATTTCAGGTTGGGAAGAATATTGATACACAACTTCTACAATATCATCAGCTGCTACAAGTAATTCATTAACATCCGCTACTATTGTAACTTCATCTATAATAGGACGGATTCTTTGAATACCGCCGATTACAGTAATAGCAGTATTGGGAGCATTGTTATCAATAAGAAGCCATCTACTAATAGCTACTTGATTAAATAGTACATTTCCATCTGCAGCTAAAGGTAAGGCGCGGAATTCATAAATACCTGCAGTAATAAGCTCAGTATTAAGAGAAGTAACCCAAGGTGTTACTTTGAAATGAGTAAAATGGTTAGGATCCGGTATAATATATGTTGTTCCAAGTTTATTTGCTACTTCAAGGTCTAATCCATTAATTATACCATCATTATTTAGATCAAGACGATATTCAAAATCATATTCACCTTGAGTTAGATTAGCAGTATATTCCCATGACTGATCAGCAGTATTCCACAACATTTCACCAATTAAGGTATGGCTGTCAGCATTATATAAATGCACACCGGGAACAAATGGTAAACCATCATATTGAGGAATATCTTTCCTATACAAGTGGAATTTGACATTGGATGCAGGTGAAGAATTAACAGTGCTTATTTGCGTCCAGACATTGTTTACCTTGTATTCAAAGCGAACTTGATTTATGGGAACATTACCAATATTCTTTGTAATGTCAGCTGATAGGTTAATCCATTCACCAACAATCTGATTGTCATTATGGCTTACAATTTTTGTTTCTACATCAGCTACATTAATTACATTGACAGTGAGATCTATAGCTGCTTGTAATTCCGCAGGGCTCAAATTACCATCAAAGGCAATAGATGTAGGAATTCCATTATTAGCTGTATCACCTTCTACATTACCACGAGTATCATTAGAAGACAGAATGAAGTAATGATTTCCACTCTCACTAAGTGTGGTATAAGGAATATCAAACTCATATAATCCATTCATTGGTTCGTGGTCATAAAGAACACCATTAGTCCAAGTAATGTTATTAATATTGCCATCTGCAGAATAACCATGATATAAGCGGATTGGAGGTCTAAAATCATTAGAACCAGTAAACCATGTTGCATTAGTATTGAAATTAGCATCATTGAGGGCAACTGTAGATAAGTTTGTAACTTGAGCAGGATCAACATAGATTCTGAGGGTAGAAGTTCCATAACTATCAGGACTGGTTATAGCAGTAATTGTGTTATTAGCTTCACCAAAGAGAGAACCCAAAGTATGAATATTAGCGTATACTCCTGGATTTTCATGACTTTCATTATCAGGATGTGAGCGATAAGCAATATGGGTTACAGGAGTATTAGGAGCTACATTATCTACATATACTTCAACAGGAGTGCTTTGGCGAACATTACCCAATGAATCAATAGCTTCCACTTTTAACCAAGCATCGCCAGCATAGTTCAATAGAGTATTTTCACTTCCACCTTTTGTATTCCAATTTTCATATAGAACATAATGAAGCGTATTGGGCTCAGTATTGATGATACGGTTATCATACACTGCTGTGTGATATGTAATATTATCATTACTCCATTTAAGAACTATTTCATTAATATCTGTAATATCACCAGTAACTTTGAACAGGTTATCACGACTCCAAGTTATGTTGGGGGTATTTTCTGTGATAGTAACTCTGGGAGCAAAGTAATCTAACCTGATAGCTCTATAAACGGGAGCTTGTGGTACTGCCGGATTTGTGGGTGTTAAGACAATGAAGAACTCATAAGTAAAATCATTGGCATTATAGCCCGTTGGCATATAGAAACTATCAGGCACAAAAATACTAACAGTTCTATTCATTATCTGGGGTGTTACAGTGATAGGACCGCTGGCAGGGTAATCAGGTTGTAGAGTTGTATCATTAGGAACATTAACTTCTTGCCATTCACCAGTAACATTATTAATTATTTTAGCTTTGAAAGTAATTGAACTAATTCCTGCCAGCGAGGGTGTCCCATTTAAAGGATCGTTTGGATCAGCAGGATTATTATAGAAGAAATTAGCATCCAAACGCAAAGTTCCAATAGCAGAGGCAGGAAAATTAGGTCCATAATTAGTATTATTCTCAATCTGTTGCTCATGATCAAAGCCAAGAACATTAAACATATCAATATCGTATGAGATTAAGGAGGCAGGGTTGCTAATGGTTATAGGAGCATTCATATATACAGCATTACTGATATTTCCAACAAAGTCCTTACCTTTAACAGTAATAGTATATTGTCCAGGACCAAAAGTTATACCGTTGTAATTCCAGGTTGTATCTGCTACACCATTAGTATATTTAGCATTAATAGTTTGGACAAGAGTTGTACCTCTATAGATCTCAAAAGTAGCCCATTCAGCATCAATCCATTCAGGAGCAAAGCTCGTGCTAAGGTTAATGACATTATTTTCAGGATTAACATAATCAAAAGTAGTATTTCCTGTATAGGTAGGTACATTAGGTATCGGAGGTTGATTGTCTTTAACATTCACTACTACAATAGAATCTGTCACAGACCTTCCTTGACTTATGCTGGAAGCTCGTACCAGGAATTTCCGGATAGGATTGCGTCCATAAACAGGATCTACTAAATACTTATAATGATTAGCTGACATATTCCACATAACAGTATAAGGTGCTTGCATATCAGGATTACCATCAATAGAATTGATGATGTCGCTATCGGTCCGATCTATATCGGTTGCTGCTTGATACACTCCATCAGCATTAATATCCTGATAGAGGTGGAAATGAACACCTTGAACTTGGCCTGTAGGATCAGCAGGAAAAGCCGTAATCTGTTGCTGATTAACTTGTCCATCGGCTTTCATTACTTCAACATTAGCATTCATAGGAGGATTAATTACAATCTGAGAAGGACTATGCCAGTAAAGTAATTGTTGCACATAATTTGCTTCATTTTCCAAATTATCTTTAGCAGTAATCGTAAATTTGTAGAATCCTTCAGCCAGATCATAGGCACTGAAACCATTAATAAACTGCAATTCAATATAACCATTTGCAAGTAGTGTAACTATGCAATTTTCTGGTGCAAGAGGATTTGGATTAGGAATGTAGGTTTCAGGAGCTGGAGTAAGAGTAACTGTTGCATTATTTAATCCAGAACCATTAACACCAGTTCTAATAAGGGGATCATTTAGTTCAAAACGAACTTTGGTCCAATCCTGATTATTAGCAATATATGTGGTAGCATTATAACTTGCAGTTTGAGAAACAGTATTGCCAATGTAGAACTTGATACCATTATTAGCAATAACAGGTTTACCTCTATCTACATTAAAAGAAACATCATTTGAGGTCTTGTTGATGCCATAGATATTTCTGTAATTAAATTTTATCTTTAGTTGAGTAACATCTGAAGCAAGTCCCTGATTAATATCAGTAGGATCAAAACTCCAAGTTACTAAGCGATTATTTCCTGTTCCAGTAACTACAGGAGTAGGAATATTAATAAAGGCATTAGGACTAATATTTTGTATAGTAAACCAGGATGCCAGAGTAGAATTATTTGGCAGAATAGCAGGTGCACCAGGCATACCAGTAGCAATTTGTTCACCAATAGAATTAAATTCTGCAGTAACGATTGCTGCCACTGCAGGGTTAATCATACCAGGAATTTCCATATAAGCAGAAACACCTTTTACAATCGGATTAGCAATAAGGAAGTTATTACCATCTACTATCACATGAACATCTTGAGTATCATGGAAAATAGCGGCACCAAAGGGATTACGCTTTGTATATACTACGAAATCAATACTGGTATAATTATTAATGGATGTAGGCGTAACCGGAATAGTAGCTATCCAGCGATAATTATTATCCGGATCAGTATCTTCAACTATTGTAGGAGTTCCATAGCTAACTCCTGTAATCGGATTTACCCCTACTTGTTCTATGTATGCTTGATATTGAGTATCAATATATACTTTAAAAACAGCAGGAACACCTTGAGCAAGATAATTCCTTACTGTTTGCCCATCAGGTAATGTAGTAATTAATTCTGCATCACGAATAATGGGAACAATAGGTCCTTCAGCGGCAATTTCAACCATACGATTTCCACTGCTTTGAGAAGGATTATAGTTACCCACAGGATCTGTTACATTATAAGCGATAGTTACCGAATTAGTCAATGGTGTAGGTGCTATAATTACTAAGCTGTCAATAGTTGCTGTCCATACATTATTAGCAAAGCTAAAATTATAAGCTGGAACAGTATATGGGCTGGTCATTGCTACACCATTTACGGTTGATACAAATCTATTAAGATTGCTTACTGTAAGAGTAGGAACCGTATTTATATTCTTATAACCACCAACATCAGTGAATTTTATTTCTAAAGTTCCATTCTGATCAAAAGGTACTACATAACCTTCTTGTTCTATACCTAAGGATTCACTCCAGATTTTTACAGAAGTAATAACAGAAGCACTTGCATCAACTATAGCTGCATTATTAATGACTTCAGACATATATGTTGCAACAGAGTTAGTCCCATCAGTATAGTATATTGTATATGCTACACGATATTGTACTTTGATACCGGCACCATCAGCATAAGAACTGCTTACTGGAATATTGGTATTCAAATAATATGACCCATCAGTATGATGAGTTAGGGCAGTCCAAGTAGTTCCAGTACCAGTTGCATTAGTTACATAGTATGTATTAAGGTCAATACCGCTTACAACAATATTTGATACATCTACTCCACGAGGAAGGCGAACAGAATCCGCAAGTTTCATCTTAAAACCAAAATTTGCACCTCTCTTTATATATGGAGCAGTATAATCATCTAAACGATCGTTATTAACATATTGATATGCTGTAAGGAATTCAGTATCATGCAAATAATCACTGCTAAATTTAAATTGAAGAGCTGGGGCAGTTAATGTCCAAGCGGGATCAGTAGAATTAGCAGGAGTACCATAGTTAATATGACCAACTTTATCCTGAATTTGAGCCAAGGAAAGATTAAAGGTATAAGTAGAATTTATACTACCAGGAGTATTGGGAGTTAAACTGATAACCTTTTCTACTACTCCTCCACTTAGTTCAGTATGAGAAACCTGGGCTATAGTCCAACCAGTGAGAATAGGATTAGCTATATCAATTACTCCAGCACCAGAACCATCCTTTGCACGGTATTTAATAAATATTTTTTGAGTGCTGGGAGAAGTAGGCCATTGTCCATTAGTAGTAAGGGCAAGAGTTATGGGGCGAGTAAATCCCTCATTTATGAAATAATTATCCCATGAAGCAGGAGCTGTAGTCCCAGTTGCAACCCAGAGTTGATTTGTATCATAAACAGGGACCTTTTTATCTACTTTGATAGAGCGTGTGTCATCAGTTGTGATATTATTCATCTGCTGGTAGGCAAAATTAATATTAATGGATTCTCCATCATCATACGCATTCCATACACTTTGGACATCAGGTTGGATACGCCATTTAGCAACATATCTATAAGCTGTAACTGTTACATTTGATCCACCTTGAGTTATCGTGATAGTTACTGTAGTTTTAGTAGAGCCATTTGTTTCACCTACTGCGATAGGAGAACGGAGGTTTTCAATAATGTTATCTTCAATTAAATCGAAATCAGCAGTTATAGGAGGATTAGTTTGATTAACTAGAGACATAAAAGTATACTGAGTGCTTAAAAGGTGTTCGGGAGCAAACCAACCATCAGGATCAGTATTATTGTAGGGAGTTCTATTGGATACAATACCCTGAATTAAAGAGGTAGGTTTGCTTAATACTACTATTTGATGTGTATAAGCATTAGCAGCATAACCATTGTTTGTTTGACAATTGAAAACGAAATCAGCTATTTTGTAATCACTGGTTGGAGTCCAAGTAAGATTGGTTACACTTACATTATTCCAGGTATAGGTTCTCGTTCTAACACTACCAGATACAGTTTGAGTTACTGTAGGATTCGCTGGTATATTTATTGTTCCCGTAATACCGCTCCAGCTAACTGTCATTGGAAAATCAGCAGTATTACCAGTATCGGTAGATGTTACTGTAGCTACTATCTGGATACCAGACATAGTGGGAGTTATAACATTAATATTCTGGTTATTATATTTGAAAACGACAGATGAAATAACTGGTTTTGTGTCAACCGTTGATGTATCAGTATTGCCACTATAAGTAAACGCTATATTACTTGTTGCGTTGGAAGTTGGACTACTATACCCTGTAGTATATCCTGTTACTGTGGCTGTTAGTGTTTTTCCATCAAGACCAGTATTATTCAAGTAGAAATTCGGGAAGGTATAACTCATATTGGCACTA
>MWCN01000134.1 GCA_002070045.1 Candidatus Cloacimonetes bacterium ADurb.Bin211 | reverse complement strand
AATCTTCCAGAAAGTTTCAGCTTTATGAAGAATGGAACCTTACAAGTAGACTTTTCTTCTTATATATATGATGCAGATAACGACCCACTTCAGCTTAATTATAGTGGCAATACCTATATTCATATTCAGATGGAGAATTATCTGGTAACTTTTTCTGCTCCAGTAAACTGGACAGGTTCCGAAACGATTACCTTCTCTGTTTCAGATGGTTCAGCAATTTCTTATGACCAGGTGGAAGTTATTGTTTATCCTTCTCCTATTCCTAATTGGAATGTGGTGGTTTATCCAAATAATTCAGCCACGGTTTATGGAATTGTCACCCTTGAAGGAGTGCCCTGTGAACTCAATGATTGGGTAGGTGCTTTTGTTGAAAATGAATGTAGAGGAATGGCTGAGGTGATTACTGCTAATGGAACTGCTTATGTGACCTTACTGGTGAATCTTGCATCCGATGAAGAAAATGTCAGTTTCAAAATCTTTGATTGTAGCACCGAAACTATTTATCCTGTCCTGGAAACTTATAATCTTCATTTTGGAGAAGAACTTGGTCCTATTCTTCTTAACGGAGTCTCCTCTATAGAACTTGCTTCTCCTGTGGTTTCCCTATTCCATTCTACTGAGGGATATGTTCTCAGTTGGAATGCCATTCCTTATGCAACCCAGTATAAAATCTATCGTTCCACTTTAAGCCCTTATGAAGGTTTTGAACTAATAGCTACAGTGTCTGGTTTGCAATATATAGATTCCGAAATACAAAGTAAAGCTTTCTATTATGTAAAAGCAGTAAATAACCAGATTTCTAAAAAATGAAGGATACAATGAAATATATATTACCATTAATCTTATTAATATCGATTTCTTTGCCTGTGTTGGCAAAAGATTGGACTGAATATTATTTTCAGTTTGAAATTCAGGATAAATCTGAACTGGAGTTCTTGACTGATATTATATCTATAGCCAAAGTTCAGGGAAATGTCGTCTGGGCATTTGCAAATGATGAAGAATGGCAAGCCTTTCAGCAGCTTAATTATCACCCTCAATTACTACAAAAACCTGGTTATGGAATTGAGCAACCCATGCGTGATGTAGGAGACTCCTTTAGAGATTGGTATACCTATCCCACTTATGATGCTTATGTTGCACAAATGTATGCCTTTGCTTCAAATTATCCAAATCTCTGTCAGATTTATGACATTGGAACTACCATCAATGGACGCAAAATCCTTTTTGCTAAGATATCAGATAATGTTAGTTTACACGAAGCTGAACCCGAAGTGCAATATTCTGCAGCTATTCATGGAGATGAAACCTGCGGTTATATGACAATGTTGCATTTGATAGATTATCTATTAAGTAATTATTCTACTAATCCTCGCATTCAAAATCTGATTAATAATCTGGAAATATGGATTAATCCTCTTGCCAATCCAGATGGCACCTATTATGGAGGAAATAATTCTGTTTCAGGTGCTCGGCGTTATAATGCAAATGGTTATGACCTGAATCGTAGTTTTCCAGATCATTGGGGAACTCCAAGTGCTCCAACTCAAACGGAAACAACTATCTTTACTAACTTTGCCAATAATCATCATTTTGTTCTTTCTGCCAATTTCCATGGTGGCACAGAAGTGGTAAATTATCCTTGGGATGGAACTTATACACCACATATTGATGAAAATTGGTTTATAGACCTCAGTGCGGATTATGTAAATACTGCCCGTCAGGTCTATAGTAATTATATGACCAGTCTTTATTCTACAGGTTACACTAATGGAGCTGATTGGTATATAATTCATGGAGGAAGGCAAGATTATTTTACCTACTTTCATCATTGTAGGGAAGTTACCATTGAGCTTTCCAATACTTATATAACTCCTGCGACACAATTAGAAAACTACTGGAATTATAATTATAACTCGCTATTGGGTTATCTGGAAAATGCTCTTTATGGTCTACAAGGAACCGTTAAGGATGTATATGGCAATCCTCTTACTGCAACTATTACAGTTCTCGGTTTAGACACAGTTTATTCTACTGCCATTACTGATCCTGCTTGTGGAGATTATATCAGAATGCTGCTTCCTGGAACTTATAATGTCCAGATTAGTGTGAATGGCTATGAGCCTCAAACTTTCAACAATATAGTTATAACAGAAGGACAGAAAACCACACTCAATGCTGTTTTTGGAGTGATTCCTCCATCTCAAACTCTACAATTAAATGCTGGCTGGAATCTAATCAGCTTTAATATTCAGCCCAATAATCTGAATATAGAATCTATTCTAAGTCCTGTTATGGGAAATGTTATTCAGATTAAAAATCTTAAAGAAAGCTTCCATCCAGGAATGGATTCATATTATAATACCATTACTAATTTAGATATAACCTGCGGTTACTGGATAAAAATGAATTCTTCAACCAGTTTGTATTTAGAGGGGACACCTATTGATCCTTCTACTCATCCTATTAATCTGAAGACAGGATGGAATCTTGTTCCTTATTATCCGGAAAATATACTCTCAGTTATTAGTGCCTTGCAGTCTATTACCTCCTATTTACAAGAAGTAAAATATTTCAATCAAGTATATATTCCTGAAAGAATTAACAATAGTTTAACTCAGATGGAACCTGGTAAAGGATACTGGATTAGAGTTTTGCAGGATTGTAACTTAATTTATCCGGCTGCAAAGAATTAAGAATCTTTTGATTAAGATAGAGAATATCCTCTTGAATCTAAGTTTTCCAGGACTTCTGAGGGTATAGCTATTGCTCTTTTAAAGCTAAAGCTGTTCTGAGTCTCTGAACTAATCTCATAACCTTTTAAGAATTAATAAGTTTTCTTATAATCTTTAGTCCGATTTTGTTCGCAAGCTTCAGAAAAACATGGTAGATAAGGACATCAACCCTTTCCCCATTTTATAATAAGTTACTTAGGGGAAAGATAAAGATATCATCTCTTCTTTCAATAACCTTTTCCTAACGAGGAACAGAACCATTTTTATCAGAAAAAAGAATATAAAATAAAAGGGTAATTAACTTCATATTTATCAATAGGTTCTTAAGACCATCTTAGCTCTCCCTTAGCTCTTGCTTAGCTAAATTGCTAAGCGACAGCTAAATATAAGCCAAGAAAGACAATCCAATAAAAATTTAGGTTTACCTGATGAACTCTCCTCTTGCTGGTCTTATAAAAGCTAAACTTGAATTGACTTCTTAATCTCATAAAAGTAAACTAAACAAGAGAGCTATACTAAATTGATACTATTTATAAAGGTAAAATAGCAGACTGCTAAGTTAAAAAGACTTCAAAAAGGAATAATAATTGAAGGATTAAGCTAATTGTAAGAGTTTATGTAGCTGTAATTGTAAATGGGCAGGAACTCCATCTTTTAGCATCCATTGAGCGAGAGTTTCTGGAGCAAGACGACCAATCACAGGAGAAAAAAGTAAAATCCTATCCTCTAATTCATTATTTCGGATAAAATTTAGGGCAAACATATAGTCTTCATGCGAAGCAAGAACAAACTTTATTTCATCCACTGGCAGGAGAAAATTAAGGTTTTCCATTAAAAATGATTCACCAAAACCACTTCCAGGACACTTCACATCTACGATTTTCACTACATAATCAGGGACATTTTGCAGGGATTGAGTACCATTAGTCTCAAGTAAAATCCGATATTTCTCCTGATGCAATATCTCCATCAGTTCAATTGTCCTTTTTTGTAAAAGAGGTTCTCCTCCGGTGATTTCCACTAAAGAACAAGGATATTTACGAATCTCTTGCAGAATTTGTTCAAAAGACATTTCTTTCCCATTGCTCCATGCATAAGTTGTATCACACCAGGAACAACGGAGGTTACATCCGCTTAATCTAATAAAAATGCAGGGCAAACCAGAATAGGTTGATTCACCCTGCAAACTATAGAAAATCTCACATATATTTAATGACATAGAATACCTATCACTTTTCAAGGAAAAGAGATGCCACTTATTTCTGACGAATTTCTTTTACTTTCTTAGTGATGAGGGGAACAATCTCAAACAGGTCGCCTACTATTCCCAGGTCTGCTACTTTAAAGATAGGAGCATCTGGGTCCTTGTTAATGGCTATAATATAATCGGAAGAAGACATTCCTGCCAAATGCTGAATAGCACCAGAAATTCCGACAGCAATATAAATTTTTGGTTTAACGGTCTTTCCAGTTTGACCCACTTGATGAGAATAGGGAATCCATTCTGCATCCACAGCAGCACGAGAAGCTCCCACTGCCCCACCTAAAGCTTCAGCTAACTCTTCTAACAGGGCAAAGTTCTTAGCTTCTTTCAGACCT
>MWCN01000133.1 GCA_002070045.1 Candidatus Cloacimonetes bacterium ADurb.Bin211 | reverse complement strand
AATTGTCTGGTAATGGAAGAAGAAAGATACATATAACGAAGACTGGGCACCAGAAACACTGTTTCAATCTTAGGATTAAGTGTGGTATTGGTTAAAGCTAAAGAAAGTTCATATTCAAAATCGGAAACTGCCCGTAATCCTCTAATCATTACTGTACAATTCTGGGAATGAGCAAAATCTACCGCTAATCCTTCAAAAGTATACACTTCTACATTGGGAATGTGTTTAACCGATTCCAGACATAGTTTATAACGTTCCTGGAGACTAAATAAAGTTTCTTTATCGGTATAAGCAGCTACGCTCAATATAACTTTATCAAAAAGTCTGGATGCTTTTTCCAGAATGTTTATATGGCCATAAGTTATGGGGTCAAAAGTTCCTGGATATATAGCATTAGTGCTCATTTTTGAAGAGCCTCTTTTCTGATGGATTCTATTTCTGGTATTTCTTTAGGAATTCCACAAGAAAGAACTTTATGACCATTCTCTGTAACCAGTACATCATCCTCAATACGTACACCGAGTCTTTCTTCAGGAATGTAAATTCCCGGTTCAACTGTGATGACATTTCCAGGGACAAGTAATGCTTCTCTACCGCCTACATCGTGTGTCTCCAGTCCAAGAAAATGACTTACACTATGCATATAATACTTTCTTATTTCATCCCTGGAATTGATTAAGCCAATAGAAAGTAATCCCTCAGCGAGCCATTCCACTGTATTATTATTCAGAACGGCGAGCTCCAGTCCAGGTTTTATCAGTTCAATTATCCTTTTATTAACATCCAATACAATATTATAAATCTCTGCCTGACGAGCACTGAATTTTTGTTCAATAGGGAAACATCTTGTAATATCAGCACTATAACCGTTGCAGGATGCTCCCACATCCATTAGTACCAGGTCGCCTGGTTGAATCAGGCAATTATTCTTTTCATAATGTAAGGTTGCCGCATTTATCCCGGTGGCAATTATGGGGGCAAAACCCCATTGCTGTAATCCATTAACTTGCATTCTATAAAAGAGAGTGGCTTCTAATTCATATTCCATCATTCCTGCTTTTGCAGTGTGCAGAATATCCATAATTCCCAGACCAGTTATATCAATAGCTCTCTGAAGTTGCTGGATTTCCCATTCATCTTTTACAAGTCGTAATGGAGTTATCAAATCGCTCAAGTCCCCGATTTCTATATGAGGGCATTTCTCTCTAATGGGTTGTAGCATAAAGAGAGGATAAGTTGCAGGCTTGTTAAGCATTGGGTAACCCAGATTGGAATAGATTCTACATAGCTGAGGGCAGATTCCTGAAAGATAAGGATAAAACTCATCTTTATACCGTATTTGCTGGATTCCACTTATTTCTTTTGCCTCACCTATAGATAACTTGGCTCCTTCCCAGACTACCCTTTCTGGGTTCCCTCTTTCTATAAAGAGAACCTCATTCCATCTGCTTCCAACCTTTGCAGCTAAATAGATAAGTTCTGGCTCGTTAATTCCAGTAAGGTAGAGAAAATTGGAATCTTGCGAGAATTTTTCCAGACTTCTTTCTGGTTTGGCAAAAACTATAACCGATTCATTATCACCTAATCGCTCAGAAAGTTTTTCACGTCTTCTTCTAGTTATTTCAGGGTCCATAATACTTCCTTCAAAATAAATTTATATCGCTCTATATTTTCCCTTTACTTGAAACAAAAAGGAACTTACTCAAAATTCGGGAGAATTCAGTTTTTTTGATTCTTATCGGGTTATAGCAGCTCTTTTATTTGAGCTTTTACTGGATAATATAAAATCTGGCTCTGCTCCTTTAGAGACGACATCAGCAGTGATGTGACAGCTGCGGATATTATCCAGGTCTGGTATATTATACATAATCTTGAGCATAAACTTTTCCATAATAGAGCGTAATCCGCGAGCACCGGTTCTTTGATTTATTGCTATACGAGCTATCTCAAGTAATGCATCTTCTCCAAATTCAAGTTCCACACCATCCAGTTCAAAGTATTTCTTATACTGACTGCATAGAGCATTTTTAGGTTTGACAAGAATATCTACCAGTGCTTCTTCATTCAATTCGTGAAGAGTGCAAAGCACGGGCATTCTACCTATTAACTCAGGTATTAGACCGTATTTTAATAGGTCTTGGGAAATAGTCTGGTCAAAGATATTAGCTTCATCAATATTAGAACCTAATTTAACATCAAATCCAATGGCTTTTTTATCTATCCTTTCTTTGATGATTTTTTCAAGTCCAAAAAAGGCACCACCAGCTATAAATAAGATGTTTTTGGTATCCATTTCAATAAAATCCTGCTGAGGATGTTTCCTCCCGCCTTTGGGAGGCACATTTACCTTAGTGCCTTCCAGGATTTTTAATAAAGCCTGTTGCACACCTTCACCAGAAACATCACGTGTTATTGAGGGAGTCTCTGATTTGCGACTAATCTTATCAATCTCATCAATATAGACAATTCCCTTTTCAGCCTTAGCTATATCATAATCTGCAGCCTGCAATAATCGCACTAATATATTCTCAACATCTTCTCCTACATATCCTGCTTCTGTTAGAGTGGTGGCATCAGATATAGCAAAAGGAACTTTTAGAAATCTTGCCAGCGTCTCAGCAATCAGCGTCTTTCCACATCCTGTAGGCCCAATCATCAGTATATTGCTTTTCTCTAAATCAATATCATCATCGTTTTTCTTGCTAAAAATACGTTTATAATGATTGTATACTGCCACAGAAATAATCATTTTGGCTTGTTCTTGACCTATTACATACTGGTCTAAATATGCTTTTATTTCACTTGGTTTTGGTAAATCTATTATTTCTTCTTCGGGTTCGGGAACATTAGAAACCATTATATTATGACACATAGTTATACATTCGTCACAGATGTTTCCGGCTATTCCCCTAATTAAGGTTTTAACTTCACTCTCATTCCTACCACAGAATGAGCAGGTTAGGTTTTTATATCTATCCAAGAAATCCTCCTAAAAATATTGTTTATTCTTGATTCATAGATAATATAAAGGAGGCTTGAAAGTCCGTCAAGTTATTTCCGATGGTCAATTACTTCATCAATTATGCCATAGGATTTAGCTTCCTGGGCATCCATATAATAATTTCGTTCTGTATCTTCTCTAATTTTTTTGATGTCCTGGCCCGTATGAAAATGCAAAATTTCATTCATTCTTTAGCCTGAATTTCTATATCACTGGCTTGACCTTCAAAACCGCCTAAGGGTTGATGAATCATTATTCTACTATTGGGTAAAGCTGTTCTTTTGCCAGGACTACCTGCTGCTAAAAGGACGGCAGCCATACTGGCAGCCTGTCCTATGCAGATGGTACTTACTTTTGGTTTTATATATTGCATAGTGTCATAAATTGCAAGTCCAGAAGAAATAATACCTCCCGGACTGTTTATATACATATAAATATCTCGTTCAGGATCTTCACCCTCCAGATGTAATAATTGGGCAACGATAGAATTTGCCAGATTATCATCTATTAATCCGCTTACAAACACAATGCGATCTTTTAGTAAGCGTGAATAGATATCATAGGCTCTTTCTGTACGTCCAACCTGTTCTATAACAATAGGTATATAACTCATTGTTCTTCCTTCTTCACATCCTCTTCTAACGGTTCTTCTTGTTCTTCCGGTTTATCTTGATAATCTTTTTCTTCTGGCTCTTTCTCATCTTCTATTTCATATTGGGCAAGCTCATAAGCAGGATATTCTGTATCTCCAGAGGGTTCTATAAAAGTGCAGGTCTCAGCTATTTTCCTTAAAAGAAAGTAATCGTGTGCATCTTTTCGGAAGCCATCACTATTAATATAATCTTCATTTGTTTCTTTATAACCGACAACGGATGAATTTGCGAGAATTGCCCTATGTTCTATGAATTCATTTATCATATCCTCTGTAACTTCAATGGGAATCCTTTCTTTTAAGGAATCCATTATTAGATATCGCACTAAATAATGGGCTGCTTCATTAACATAATAATTATATAGAGGATGATTTTCATCAATCTGAAGAGATGCAGCATAATCGTCAATTATAGATTTAAGAGTCATCGGTGGTATTTTAAAGGGTTTTTTCTTGAACAGTGCATTGATAATTGCATTGTTTTGAGCCTCATAATTGGAATGTTCAACTTGATCTCTTAATTCTTCACCTATTTTAGCTTTCATTTCTTCAAGATTCTCAAAATCCATATCCTTGGCAAATTCATCATCTATTTCAGGCATAATGAGTTTGGTTATGGCATCTATTTCTATGGTTACATCCATCTGAGTTTCATCTTCAAAATCTATTTTTTTATCTTCCAAAAATTCTTCTAACATTTCAATAGGTAAAGTAAGTGATACCTTATCTCCTATTTTTTTACCGATAAGTTCTTTTAATTCAGGTTTTTTTTCTAATTCCTGGGAGTATATGGTTACATTATAATTATAGTCTTCACCTTTCCAACTAAAAGTGAATCTACTTTCTACAGTTGTATCCACTTCAACGGTATCTACATCCTGAATTGTGCGCTGTTTCCATCTTAAGTCACTTATAAAATAGTTTACTGCATCTTCTAAAGTTTGAGGAATAAATGGTACCTCTAAATTTTCTAACTGTTCCCAAGATATTTCAGGTATATGTTCTAAAATCACAGTTAACTTCATATCTGAGCCAATATTCCAATCTAGAGATTTTAATTGGGGTGAAGTGAGAAAATTGAGATTTTTATCTTTGATAATTTGATATAATGTATCAACTGCAAATTTAACTTCAAAATCCTCTTTAATACTCGCTCCATGAAGTTTTTCTATTATATTTTGTGGAGCTTTACCCTTCCTGAACCCTGGTATTTCCAGTTCCTGAGCTTTCTTTTGGAAATACTTCTTATAAGCTTCATCAACTTTATCTGCGTCAATAACTACGGTGACTTCACTACATACTTCATTAATTGGTTTAATCTCTGTTTGCACTTTTTCTCCTAATAAACTTTGGTGCGAAAGAGGGGACTTGAACCCCTACAGGTTAACCCTACTGGATCCTAAGTCCAGCGCGTCTTCCTATTCCGCCACTTTCGCATTTTTATTCCATTTTTTATAATGCATTACAATGTCAAGGAAGGAGTTCTAGGTTATCTATCAACCTTGTATTCCCTATGTATACAGCTAACATCATCCTGGCACCAGAATGCACTTCTGCCAATTCTTGTAAAGTGGAACCATCAACAATTTTTATATAATCAATCTTTCCATCCGCTTGCTTAATTATATTTTCCGCTTCAGAAATCAAGATGCTGGAACTTAAACATCCTTCATTGACCATCATCTGTGCTTTTTTTAGCGCTTTTATCAAACAGGTAGCCCTTTGTCGTTCTTCAGAACTCAAATATAAATTTCGTGAACTCATAGCCAGACCGTCCGGCTCCCTTACTATTGGACATCGGACTATTTTTGTATCTAAGTTTAAGTCTTCTATCATCTTTTCTAATACTATTATCTGTTGGTAATCCTTCATCCCCATAAACATTAATTTAGGTTGTACAATATGTATCAATTTTAAAACAATAGTTGATACACCTCTGAAGTGTCCTGGACGACTTGCTCCACAAAGAATATCAGACAATCCTTCCACTGTAACCCAGGTGCAATATCCTTCGGGATACATCTGAGCATTATCAGGAGTGAATACCAGGTCCGCGTGATAATTTCTCAATAAATCTATATCCTTTTCAAAATTGCGGGGATAACGATTTAAATCTTCCTGAGGTCTAAATTGGGCAGGATTTATATAAATTGAAACTACAGTGAGATCTGATTCTAAATGACATTTTTCTACCAGAGATAGATGCCCTTTATGCAGGGCTCCCATCGTGGGAACAAAACCTATCTTCTTATGTAAAGCTTCAGCAGCTAATGCTTCCCGGATTTCAGCTACAGTTTTATAGATCTGCATTATAGTAATGGATGGTTATTTTCGTCCAATAGAATGATACAAGGTTGATATTTGTCTATCTCTTCTTCATTCATTAGACCGTAATTCACTATAATTACTATATCTCCTACTTGCACTTTTCTGGCAGCAGCTCCATATATACCTATAGTTCTGCTCCCTGGTTCACCTGGTATGATGTAAGTAGAAAACCTTTCTCCATTGTTAATGTCCCAAACTTCTACTTGCTCATATTCTCGCATTCCAGAAAGCTTAAGCAACTCCCGATCTATCTTTATACTGGCATTATAATTCATATTACATTCTGTAACCGTTGCCCGATGAAGCTTGGACAGTAACATTTTTCTTAACATCGTTTCACCTCTAAATACTAATTTGCTTATCCAAAAAATAGCACTTCCTTACAATGTCAATCAAATTCCATCTAAATTTCAAATATGAATGACTTTGAAAATAATTATCTTTCTCCATATAGCAGAACTGTCATTATTCATAAAGGAAATCTCTCCATAGGAGGTATTATAGAATGACACAATAGAATCTTTTGAATTTTGTAATTTGTTTTTTCACTTTTTTTCTTCTTTTTTAATGAGAGGGAATTATATATATCATAGAGAGTTAGAAGAGGAATAAGAAAAAAAGAGAAAAAATAAAAAGATTTTTTTAATATTTTGTATTGACACAATAAGGATTATATTTTTTTAGGTTCAAGCTGTTTTTATAATTCAACAAGTGATAGTTCTTTTCAAAATTAATAGTGTGCTATAGAGATTTGTGCGAGCCAATTTAAGTCAATTAACTTCATATTTTATGATGGAGAGTTTGATCCTGGCTCAGGACGAACGCTGGCGGCGTGGATTAGGCATGCAAGTCGGACGGTAGGACTTTATCGTAAGATAGAGTTTGAGAGTGGCGAACGGGTGAGTAATACGTAGGAATCTACCCTTAAGACGGGGACAACCCAGGGAAACTTGGGCTAATACCGGATGCGAGTGTATGAGAGTACATTTAAAAGGATGGTGAAAGCTATCGCTTAGGGATGAGCCTGCGGTCTATTAGCTAGTTGGTGGGGTAAGAGCTCACCGAGGCGATGATAGATAGGCGGCCTTAACGGGTGGTCGCCCACACTGGGATTGAGATACGGCCCAGACTCCTACGGGAGGCAGCAGTCGAGAATAGTCTACAATGGTCGGAAGACTGATAGTGCGACGCCGCGTGAACGAGGAATCCCTTCGGGGTGTAAAGTTCTTTTATATGTGAGCAGTGCTTCTTATATTAAGAGTATGGGGAGAGAGATATTAGCATATGAATAAGCAACGGCTAACTCCGTGCCAGCAGCCGCGGTAACACGGGGGTTGCGAGCGTTGTCCGGAATTACT
>MWCN01000132.1 GCA_002070045.1 Candidatus Cloacimonetes bacterium ADurb.Bin211 | reverse complement strand
AGCACAGGCACCGGAGAACTCCAATAAAGGTTGTTTAAACTGAGAGCCCTTGACAGTGGTTTCTTTAAAAGAGCCCGTATAGTCATAGGGAAGCTTTTCAAAGAACTCATAATTCTCTTGTTCGCCTGAAGCTCTTTCATCTTCAATAGGAGACATTACTAAGGCTGCTTTGGGACACTCATTTACACAAACCTTACAGCTCTGACAATCATCAATATAAACTTGAACCTTGTATTTATAACCTTCTGCACCGATGGCCTTAAGGGTATCAAAGGAAGCAGGAGCATCTTTTAAATCTTCCTCTTTGATAAGTTTTGACCGGATAGCGGCATGAGGACATACAAAAGAACACTGATTACACTGAATACATTTTTCTGAAATCCAGTGCGGAACCATTGGAGCAACGCGTCTTTTTTCCAGTTTAGCAGTTCCTGTTTCAATAACACCATCCAATGGCATTTCGGAAACCTTTATCTGGTCGCCTTTTTCTCGCATAACTGGTTCTATCACTCTCTTTACAAAATCAGATGCATTATCGGGAACAAGCTTTTTATCTGGAGCATAATTCTCTGGAAGAGTATCTGGAATATCAATTTTGACCAGTGCCTCATTAACTCTATCTACTGCCAAAAGATTCATATTTACTACTTCTTCACCCTTTCTACCATAGGTTTTACGAATTGAATCCTTAATGAGAGCAATAGCTTCGTTTCTTTCCAGTATTCCGGATATAAGGAAGAAAGCAGTCTGCATAACTGTGTTTATTCTTCCACCTAAACCTACATCTTCTGCAATTTGCAAGGCATTTATATTATAGAATTGAATCTTGCGATTAATGATAAGTTCCTGCATCTTACGAGTCAAGTGTTCAAAGACCTCTTCTCTATTCCAGTGAGAATTAAGTAAGAACACTCCATTTTCTTTTATTCCTTCTAAAAGGTCAAAACGACCAATAAAGGCAGGATTGTGGCAGGCTATAAAATCTTCCTTATATATGAGATATTGGCTCTTTATAGGAGATTTACCGAAACGGAGATGGCTTCGTGTAATACCACCACTCTTTTTAGAATCATACTGGAAATAACCTTGAACATAGAGGTCAGTATGGTCTCCAATGATTTTTATACTGTTTTTATTAGCACCCACCGTGCCATCTGAGCCTAAGCCCCAGAATTTACAGTTAATAGTATCCTTAGGACTGGGATCAAGCTGCTCAGCAAAAGGCAAACTCTTATGGGTTAAATCATCATCTATACCAACCGTAAAACCGTGAAATCCCTTTGACATCAAGTGCTTATAAACAGCCAAAACCATTGGAGGAGTAAATTCTTTACTGGATAAGCCATAGCGACCTCCAATAATGTGAAGATCAGAACGATTCTTTAAAGCAGATACTACATCTAAATAAAGCGGTTCCCCAATAGAACCAGGTTCTTTAGTGCGGTCCAGAACAGCAATTCCTTTTACGGTGGAAGGAAGAACTGCCAGGAAATGTTCAATACTGAAAGGACGATAAAGATGTACTTTAATCAGTCCCAGTTTCATATTCTGTTCTTTATTTAGATAAGTTATAGTTTCTTCAATGGTTTCACAACCACTACCCATTGCAATGGTAATATATTCAGCTTCAGGATGACCAACATATTCAAAGGGTTGATAATAGCGACCTATGTTATCTCCTACCTGTTTCATCGTTTCAGCAACGATTGCAGGTGCAGCTAAATAGTGTCCATTAACAGTTTCTCTTCCCTGAAAATAGACATCTGGATTTTCCTGGCCTACTTTGATACGAGGATGGTCTGGATTGAGAGCTCTTTGACGAAAGGCTTCCACCCATTTAGGGTCATTCAATTCAGCTATAGTATCATAATCTATCACTTCTATCTTTTGAAGCTCATGTGAGGTGCGGAATCCATCAAAGAAAACTACAAAAGGAATAGAAGTTTTCATTGTTGCCAGTTGAGCTACAAGTGCCAGGTCCATAACTTCCTGGACGCTGTTACAAGCCAGAAAAGCAAAACCGGTATTACGAGCACTCATTACATCGGAATGGTCTCCAAAAATGGATAAGGATTGAGCAGCCAAAGAGCGAGCGGTTACATAAAATACTGTAGGAAGCATTTCTCCTGCAATTTTATGCATATTGGGAATCATTAGCATCAAACCCTGTGAAGCTGTGAAAGTAGTAGTTACTGCTCCTGCGGAAAGAGCACCATGAACTGCACCTGCAGCTCCAGCTTCGGATTGCATTTCTATTACATCTACAGTGGTACCATTTAAATTCTTTTTTCCACTTGCTGCCCAGGCATCTACAAGTTCTCCTATTGGTGAGGAGGGTGTAATTGGATAGATAGCAGCCACTTCTGCAAAAGCATAAGCGATATGTGCAGCAGCAGTATTACCATCCATTGTGGCTTTTTTAGTATCAGCCATAGGATAACTCCTTATTTATCTATTTTTCTATTTAAATCAATGTTTTTTTAACCTTAGTTCTTAAAAGGGCTATACTGTCAATTGATTTGAACTGATTAAATAGCTATCTAATTGTAATTCTTAGTTCTTTGAATCTTTTTTCCCATTCTCCGGAAGCATTATCACGCTTAGCTTATTTTCATTGAATTTCAAATAAGTATTTGCCGCTGCGATAATACTTTCTGCGGTTAATCGGTCTATATATTGAGGTCTATTGGTGAATTCAGTTAATGGTTTTCCCAGCCAGACATTTGTCCTTAATTGATTAATCCAGTATCTATTAGACCTTATATTCTGTTTAAATTGCTGTTTGAGTGTTTCTCTCGCAGAAATTATATATCGCTCATCTATTAAATTACTCTGTAAACTATCTAAAGTCGCAAAAATGGCATCATTAAGTTCATTTACTCTAAGAGGTGCACAAGCCATAATAACATTTAATAGATAATAAGGTTTTGGATAAGGAGACATATCAGACCAGGCTTGTATGACATAAACTCCACTTCTTTCTTCACGGATATTTTCTCTTAACTTTTCATTCATAACATAAACCAGGCCATCCATCAACACATCGTTTTCAATGCCCGGATTATATACACCATTGGTGATGTGAGCTACAAAGGCACGATCAGTTGCACCCTTAGTAAATCTTACCTCTTTTTGTCCATTTATCGGATAGATATTTACATCTTTAATCTGTTCTTTTCTGTTTTTAATGGGTAAATTTCCCAGATATGTCTGACAGTAATGTTTTAGTTGTTTTTCATCAAAGTTACCAACAATTATGAAGCTAAAATCCGAGAAATCAGCAAAGCGGTCGCGATAAATGCGTTCTACCGTGCTCATTTCAATCTTATCCAGGTCAACTTCTGCCAGATTAACTCTATAGGGATGGTTATTATAAAGTTCTTTATCAATTTTATCCATAAAGACATTCACCGGTTCTAAGTTCCGGTTTTCATAATAGGTCTTAGTACGCTGGATAAAAGATTGAAAATCCTGAGCATTGAATCTGGGATTGGTAGCATACTGATATATCATTTGAAACATCAGTTCCATATCTTTAGGTGAGCAGGAGGCATCCAGGGTTTCAGTGTAGGGACCGACATTCAGAGAGACACGAGCTACTTTATCAGCTGTAGCTTTAGAAAGCGATATTGCATCAAAAGAACCAAATCCACTTTCTTTAAGATAGCTGGAAACAAGTTCAGCTGCAGGAATATCTTCTTCATTATACCTTGTATAACCACCAGGACTGATAGCAGAAAGTAGCACCTCATCATTCTTGAAATCTGTCTTTTTGGCGTAGATTTTCATCCCATTTTTTAATTGCCAGTAGTAGATATCCGTTTCAGGGTTATAGCTTTCTTTTTTGATTTTTACTGGTTTTGGTAGATGAGACATAAGTGGAGCAGATAAAGCTTTATCTTTATATGCTATAAGTTCCTGAGTGCTGATATTTTGAGCAATTTCCAGTAATCTTGCTTCAGAAGGATAGGTTAATCCTTCTTTTTCTGGAGCACCAATGGATATGCACATATTCTTTTCCTGAATCAGTTGAGTAACTATTGAATTTATTTCAGGCAAAGTCAGCTCTTCCAGAAAATTTCTGGTAAGTTCTAAATCCTGCTCTGGACTTAAAGTTACATCATTATAAGATAAATTGAAAATCAGTTCCCAGGCAATTTGACTTGATTCGCGCGTTTCCTTCTGATCCACAGTTTGTTGTGCTTCCCTCAAAATTTGAGCCTTGGCTCTTTCAAATTCACTTTCTAGAAATCCATATCTTTGTACCCTTTCTGCTTCTGTGAGCATTGTGGTTAATGCCTCTTCTGCTTTGTTGGGAATGAACATAGACATAATGGAGGTAGAAGACATTGTTCTGAGCATAGGATATTCATAGACAGCAGCAAAAGAATAGGGTGGATCAGCAGTCTTGCTAAATTCATCCAAACGAGAATTTAACATTGTAAAAAACAGGCTATTTTTCACATAACTTAGATAGCTACCATAGGTTTGGACTGGATTGGGTTCTTTTTTCCACATCACATTCAACATATTATACGGATATTCCGGGTCCGTTGCTACTACGGCAACAGGGGTGAGGTTTTCAGGAACTTTAAACTCCTGTTTAGGTCGTGGATTTACTGGTTTAGGAATAACACCAAAATACTGATTTACCAGAGCTAATATTTCTTGCGGGTCAAAATCTCCTACTATAACAAGTTTTTGTAAATCGGGACGATACCAATCTTTATAAAACCGTAACAAAGTGTCTCGGGTAAAACTACTAATTACTTCATAGGTGCCAATGGGTGAACGTTCTGCATAGCGTGAACCAGCAAGAATAATAGAATTTTGTTTATCTCTGATTCTGCTTTCTGCATCCTGTCCCATACGCCATTCTTCAATGATTACTCCTCGTTCCTTTTCTATTTCTGCGGGGTCAAAAGTGGCTTGATATGCCATATCGGATAGAATCATTAATCCTTTATTCAATTTTTCTTTATCGTCAGTAGGAATTTTAAAAGTATATATAGTATAATCATAACTGGTCATAGCATTCAGACCATTAGCATAGCCCATTCCGATGGAAGAAAGATAATTTACCAGTTCTGACTTAGCAAAATTTTTCGTGCCATTAAAAACCATATGTTCCGTAAAATGAGCTAAACCACGCTGGTCATCATCTTCATCTACCGAACCTACATCCACATAAAGACGAAGCTCTGCCAGATGAGCAGGATTAGGATTGCGTTGTATATAATAAGTAAAACCATTTGGCAGCTTTCCAGAAAGAATTGCAGGATCCTGTTGGAGAGGCTGTTCTAAAAGTTCATTGGGAAGTGCTGGAAGGGCGGTAAAAAGTGCGCAAAATAGCACACTTATGAAGATAAATTTCTTTAAGTTCATTTAAATTGTTATTCCTTTATATATTTATTGGGGATTTTCTACGGTAACTAAAAATTGCTCATCCTTCTGAAGTATTACATTCTCTCCACCAAATTGATAGCGAGTTCCATCTTCAAGTTCAACGAGAACATAGTAGTAGAAATTGTTATTAGGAGTTACATAATCTACATTTTTAAAGTTAAAACTATGGGGAGCTATGGGGTCAATAGTATAGTGATTTACAACACCAATGAAATTATGCTTATAAATATCAATTTTAGCTATCCATAAATTACTATTATTCACCACCTTAATACTAGCACGATTAGGCTGAATGTAAGCATTAGTAGTTTTATTTACTTTGATGATTATAGTAGTTGAATCTGTATAAGTTTCCGTATAATCATCATATATCTGAAAAGTTTCACCTATCATCCAGACTGGAACTTTCTTTTCTACATCAGGATTGAAAATACTCTCCTTATCGGTTTCAATCTCAAAAATATAATCAGTATTGCCTGGAATGGTGACTTCATCTTGTTCTTCCACTTTAACATAAAGAGGATAGGAGGTTTGATTAATTACCCGGAAAGCTCCTCCGGAATCACAACCTGTAATGAACAATAAAGCCATTAGAAGTAATATCCATAAAGTTAGCTTTTTCATAACAAGCCTCTCAACTTTATTACATCGTATTTCACTCTTTAAACTAGATCTCCGTTATATTGTTTGCTGTCAAGTATAAAGTTTTTCAATAAAAAATCATAAAAAAATTATTCCATATTTGAGTGAAGTATCACCAGAAATGATATTATTCAACCCTGCTTAATTATTGAGCATTTTAACGATCAGCTTCTTTTATCTTTCATTTATGCAAAACTATATACAAATATATTTAATAAATCGCCTGGTAATAGCCTGTCAATCAAAGTAATATTCAATATTATTGTCCTAACATTAGAATATATATCTTCTTTCTTAATCTCCAGATAACACCTTTACTCGCTCCTGTCTCTTTCTTAGCTAAAGTGCTAAGAGAGAGTCAAGTAGGAGCCAGGAGACAATGTGTGTGATAAATATTATAATTTTCAGACAGATATAGAAAATTTTATGTATTATCAAATAATCTTTTCTTATTATTTTCCTTTACATTAAAATATATGCTTGACAAGGGACTTACTACAAGTTTATCTGGTTAACAATAAATTCAAGAGAAACTCTAATATCAGAGTTACAAGCAAATAAAAAATTACCAGGTTATAATTTATTTGAAGTTGGAGTAGAAATGATACTGAAATCCAGAAAAAATAACGAAGCAAGATTACTTCCGATTATTTTGATAAATTAATTTAATAATTTTGTAAACTAATTTAGGTGATAAGGATATGAAAACATCACATAAGATAATAATTGGTGATTCCAGATGTATGAACGAGATAGAAAATGAATCAGTACATCTAATAGTAACCTCACCACCTTACTGGCAATTAAAAGATTATGGGAATCATAATCAGATCGGTTTTAATGATACCTATGAAGAGTATATTAATAATCTAAATCTGGTCTGGAATGAATGTAATAGAGTTTTACATAAAGGTTGTCGTTTATGTATTAATATTGGTGATCAATTTGCTCGGTCCGTTTACTATGGAAGGTATAAAGTAATACCTATAAGAACTGAGATTATAAAATTTTGTGAAAGTGATGGTTTTGATTATATGGGAGCCATAATCTGGCAAAAAGTTACTACCTGTCATACTACAGGTGGAGCAACTATTATGGGTTCTTTTCCTTATCCGAGAAATGGTATTATCAAATTGGACTATGAATATATCTTAATTTTTAAAAAGTATGGCACATCACCTCCTGTAAGCCGCGATATTAAAGAGCAATCAAAACTAACTCTGGAAGAATGGAATCAATATTTTGCCGGGCACTGGAATTTTTCCGGGGAAAAGCAAGATAAACATTTAGCTATGTTTCCAGAAGAATTGCCTAAACGACTGATTAAAATGTTCAGTTTTGTTGGTGATACGGTCCTGGATCCTTTTTTAGGAAGTGGTACTACTTCTTTAGCAGCAAGAAACTTGAATAGAAATTCTATCGGCTATGAAATCAATGAAGATTATTTATCTGTTATCCAGCAAAAGCTTGGGTGGAATGAACAGTCTATATATCAAGATGAGTCTTATGAAATACTGAAACAGAATGAAGCCAATCTTAATATAGATTATGAAATTAGTAAATTGCCTTATATTTTCAAGGATCCGATAAAGTTTGATAAGAAGATAGATCCCAGAAAATTTAATTTTGGTTCTAAGATAGGTAATTCAAATTTCACAAAAAGATAATCTTGTTTCAGAATTAACAAGAAGATTTTTCCCCAATCCTAGATTTATGAGATGCTATTCGGGCAACATAATATCTTTAAATAGCTCAGCATAGAGCTTAAGAATATTTTCAAAAAAAGATTTATGGTCAGGATAATGTAACCTTCCTATAGGTGAAGGTGAAGGAAGGATTCGCACAAAGATTCTTCGTAAAGGTGAAGATTGATTATCTCTATTAGGCAGTGAAAAAGAAAAATCTTCGGCTTCTTTTTTTAGATAAATATCTTGGTTGTTAAGATACTGCTTCAACCAGATAAATACCTTATAATGACTGGTGCAAAAAACAGTTTGGAGTTTGGGAGCAGAATCTATAAAATCCGTTAAAGCTAAAAATTTTAGAGGGTGTAGTTTATTATCTGCAGAGCTTTGATCACGACGAATAAATTGATAAAGGATATCTGCTATACCTAGTTGGTGTTGCAACAGAAAGTTCTGGAAGAATTTTTGTTGAATTAAGGTTCTTTCCTCTCTTGGATTTTGGAGATTACAGATTCTTTTTAGGTCAGTCAGTGATTCAGGTTCAAAAATCTGGAATAGCAATTCCCAAAGTAGGTTATAGCCACGACTATAACTTCCGTAATAATAGTCTATATCTTTATCTTTAAGTTCAGTTTTTAAGCGAGAACAAAAACGAGATGGTGGTGCACTTCCCAGAATCAGGGCTTTTGTGCTTTCAGGTATAAATGGTGAATACGGATGATTTTGAATTTCTTCCATAAAAGTTTTAGTATTTAAGGATTATGCTGAAGCCTTTGATAAATTTTCACTTATCAAATAAGAATGGCTAGAATATCTTTTCTATGTTTTTTCAAACAAGAAAAGCTCTTCTATCTAAGCTTCCTATCCTCTTTTAAGGTTTTAAAAAAAATATCTTAGAATAAGAATTATTGTAGAGCCGACTCTTCTTTATAAATTCTTAACTTTTCCTTTAGTTCGGGATTGTGAAGTGCTAGAATTTGAATAGCCAGCAATGCAGCATTTTTTACGCCACCAATAGCAACTGAGGCGACAGGAACTCCTGTTGGCATTTGAACGATGGAAAGTAATGCATCCATACCGCTCAAATTACCGCTAACTAATGGGACTCCTATCACTGGAAGAATGGTATATGAAGCAATTACACCTGGCAAATGAGCTGCCATTCCTGCTGCGGCAATAATGACCTGCACACCTTCTGCTTCGGCATTTTTAGCCAGTTGAACAGTTTTTTCTGGATTTCTATGAGCAGAAGAAATGTGAAAATCATAATCTATACCGAACTTCTTCAGGATTTGTTGCATAGCTTCGCATTGTTCTACATCACTTTTACTGCCTAAAATTATCCGGACTTGAGGCATAGTTATTTACTCTTTTCTTCTGGTAAAACGGTTAGACATCGATGAATTTCCTCAGGAGTAGTGGCAGTAGTTAAAGCTTCCAGGATTTCAGGATTCATTATTAGTTTGGATATATAGGAGAGGCTGAATAGATGCTGTTTATCATTATGCAAGAGCAACATAAAGAAAAGGTTTACAGGTTGATTATCGGGAGCATCAAAATCAACCGGGTTCTTTGATCTACCAAACAGGATACTGGGAGTTTTAATCTTAGAAGGATGCAGATGACGCGGATGAAGTAAAGCAACTCCATGACCAATAGCAGTAGAAATCAATTCTTCTCTTGCTACTACAACTTCATAAAGCCAGCGGGCATCGCGTACAAGTTTCAGTTCCTTAGCTTTTTCACTCAGGATTCGGATGGCATCATATTTGTTTTCTGCTTCAAAATCCAGGAAAATGTTTTCAGGACGCATATACTCTTCAAAATGGCAGGTTACCCGTTTTAATGCCAGCATCTTTTCTTCCGATTCATTAAGGTTTTCCAGCCATTCATTCAGGGAATCCTCATCAATCTTGAGTGTTTTCCCTATCATCTTAGTCTCAAAGGTCTTACTATTAATCATTTCCTGTATTACCTTTTCGGAGACCTTTAATTTCTTGGCAGCTTCAGCTTGCGATATATATCGTTTTGCCATTACTAACCTCCCTTATTGTTTTATTTTTTTACTATATAATATAATCAAGGTTTATCTTGACAAGTATAAAGCAATTTTTGAGAAAGGAATAATGGTCAAGAAATTTATTTATTTTGGATTGATTGTAGCAGTTCTATGCAGCTGCTCATATTCCGTATATTCAAATGCTTATCCCCACTTGAAAAAAGTTGCTATTCGTCCTTTTGAGAACAGATCAACAGAGTTTGAAATAGGTGATATTATTTATAACGAATTGGTAAAACAATTTCAAGAAGATGGGAGATTGAAGCTGGTTACTCAACAACCAGATTGTGTGATAGAAGGCACTATTTTGAAATGGGAAGAAGATGTCTATAGTTATGACAGCTGGAATAATGTGCAAGATTATATGTTAAGATTAACCTGTAGTGTGGTCTTTACAGATTTGATAAATAATCAGATTATCTATGAAAATAAAAATTTGGTGCTAACAGAGCCTTATGCTGTATCATCAGCCAGTACTGCTAAATGTAGAAGCAAAGAGGAAGCTATAGATGAGCTCGTTTCTCAACTCTTCAAAAATATTGTCCAGAACAGCCTTGAAACCTGGTGATACTATTCGTCTTAATCATTTTCTGGCAGAATCTGGGATCTGTTCTCGTAGAGAAGCGGATAGATTAATAAAATCTGGTCAAATCTTTGTTAATGGTGAAATCTGTACCGATTTAAGCAGTAAAATTGACCCCTTAAAAGATATCGTTATATATAAAGACAAAAGAGTTCAACCACTAATAGGAAAAGAGTATATAATGCTCAATAAACCGAAAGGCTATCTGGTTACACATTCCGATGAATACAATCGTAAAACCATCTATGAGCTCTTGCCCGATAATGCTCAAAATCTTCGTTATGTTGGAAGATTGGATAAGGATTCTGAAGGACTGCTTTTATTAACGAATGATGGTGAACTTTTGAATTTACTCACTCATCCTTCGTCTAAGATAGAAAAAGTTTATAAGGTGAGAATTAATAGAAGATTGTCTAAAAAAGAACTGAACACTTTAAGGCAGGGAGTTCCCATTGAAGGTGGGAAAACTCAGTCAGCTGGAGTCTTTGTAAAAAATAGTTCTGACAATGCTATGACTTTAAAGATAGTGCTAACAGAAGGGAAAAAAAGAGAAATTCGTCAGATGATAGAAGCTGTAGGTGCAAAAGTTTTGAGTCTAAGAAGAGTTCAATTTGCCAATTTGATTCTAAAAGATTTACCTTTAGGACGCTGGAGACATTTAACCAGAGCAGAAATAAAAGCTTTAAAAGATTCTGTGGAGCAATCTAAAAGATGAAAATAGCTATTATCGGACCCCCTAAAACCGGGAAGACTACTATCTTTAATGCTTTAACTGGGAGCTCTGTTTCCACTGATAAATATGTACCTATTACTAATGAACCAAATATAGCAGTTGTTCAGGTTCCCGATGAAAGAGTTACTAAATTAAGTGAACTTTATCAACCTATGAAGACCATTTATGCACAGATAGAATACCAGGATTATCCAGGTATTTTTTCTGCCTCCAATGAAAATCCTGATAATGCAATGTATTCTGATATTAAAACTTGCGATGGTTTCATTCTTGTTTTGCGTGCCTTTTCAGATGAAGAATTAGAGGAATTATATCCTCTGGGGGATGTCTTGCGACAATTGACTAACTTTGAGGAAGAATTGCTATTGATGGATTTGATGGTGGCAGAAAAAAGGAGAGAAAAGATAGAGCTGGGCTATAAAAGAGGTGTAAAAACCCCTGCTCTCCAGTTTGAAGATAAAGTTTTAGAAGATATTTGTGCTCAACTCCAGGCAGGAAAACCTTTACGCGAGATACAACTCAATGCAGAAGAAGAAAAAGTTATACGAGGTTTCAAATTCTTCACCCAAAAACCAATGATTGTGCTCTTGAATTGCAATGAAAATGATTATCATCAGTTAGATAGTTTAAAATCAGAGATTCAAGCCAGAGGATATACTGCAGAAGTGATTGCTGGAAGATATGAAGAAGAATTAAGTAAACTGGATAGTGAGGAAGCAAAACTTTTTATGGAAGATATGGGTATTAAAGAAAGCGTAAAAGACCGTTTAACTCGTTTATGCTATTCTATGCTGGGCTATATCAGCTTCTTTACTGTAGGAAAAGATGAAGTTCGTGCCTGGACTATAGAAAAAGGTAGCAATGCGGTCACTGCTGCGGGAAAGATACATTCGGATTTAGCACGAGGGTTCATTAGAGCAGAGTGCTTTAACTATAATGAATTGATGGAATATGGGTCCGAAAAACATCTGCGAGAAAAGGGACTTTTCCGATTGGAAGGAAAGGATTATATTGTTCAGGATGGAGATATCCTTTTCATTCGTTTCAATGTTTGATAGGTAGGGGATAAATCTATGAATAATCATAATAGAAATAACGCTCATAAGTATAAAAAGGGAATGAAAACCTGGCAAAAGCGATTGATTGCTGGTCTGGTGCTCATATTTTCTGTTTTAGTGGTGATTAGCCTGATTTATGGTTTAGATTCCATTTTAAATGATAAAGATGCTTTAAGCTTGCACGGAAATGTCTTTACCTGGCCCTTCCAGAAAGAGGTTCAGGTGGAAAATCCTATAGGTGTCTTTGGAGTTGCCGTAGGTTATGCTTTTAGTTATCTTCTGGGATATTATTTTTCTTTTATAGGTTTCGTGTTGCTGGCAATAATGTCTTTTTTATATTTTCTGGAGCCAGATAAAAAGAGAAATTATCAGAAATTTTATCTGATTCTTATTGCCGGATTTCTTTTGCAGGTGATTTTAGTTAAGGGATTACCAGACTATTCCCATAGTGTCTTTCCTCGTGCCATCTGGGCAGGTTTATCTGCTATATTCAGTAATTTTGGTGCTTCTTTATTACTTATTCTGGGGATCGTTTTATGCCTTATCCTTATTTTTGAGTATGAACGATTAAAACTCTGGTTTTCTAAAGTTCGGGAAAGTATATCTGCCAAATGTAAGCAAGCCTCTTTAAAAAAGAAAAAAGATAAGCTGACTATTAATGAAAAAGAAGTTCAAACCCCTGCTATGCCTGTAATTCAAAATCATATTACACATACTACAAAAGAAGAAAATGTCCAACCCCCAAAAGAGAGAATGGTAGAACAGGAACAGATTTCACCTATAATAGAAGTATTTGGTTCTCCCACTAATATAGATAAACCAGCCTATGTTATTCCTTCGGTAGAAGATTTTTTGGAAAGTCCAGTTAAACTATCCGAAAGAGATCGGAAAGAGATAG